>CABUCP010000127.1 GCA_902490055.1 uncultured Klebsiella sp.
CAGCGTGGTGAATAAGTTAACCCCAGGTCGCACGGACTGTAGGCCGGATAAGGCGTAGCCGCCATCCGGCGCAAAGCGGCACCTGATCCGCGGATATTGCCCGGCGGCGCTGCGCTTGCGCGGGCCTACAGATCACATGCCGGGCGTAGATACAGTGAACGCCAGCAACACAGCCGCTGTTTTCTCTCCGATACCCGGGATAATGTTCAGCAGCTTCCGCCGTTGTTTCATATCCGAGTCGTTGTCCGTCAGGTCTTTTATCTGTTTTTCGATACGCACCAGCTCTGCGCTCAGGCACTCCAGGAGAATATCGATACTCGCCAGCTGTACCTCCGGGGCCGTTTCCTGGCGGTTTTTCTCCCGCGTCTGCATCTCTGTCAGGGCCTGATGGCGTAACACCAGTGCTTTCGCGCCCGCTCTGTCGGGTGCGTGGCCTCCCATGCAGAGGGTCGTTTTTCCCGACAGAAGTGAGCCAGCATACGGGCGTCTACTTTATCGGTTTTACTGCGTAGCCCCTCACTCTGTGCGAAGCCTTTACTGAGGGCGGGGTTGATGATGGAGACGGTATAGCCGGTATCACTCAGATACGTGGCCGCGTCTTCCATATAAGTACTGGTGGACTCCATACAGACATGAGCATGGCTCACATCATGGCTGCGAGGCCAGCGGACCAGCGCTTCATGCCCGGAGGGAGTATTTTCAAATCCGGATAAGGCGCAACGCGCCGTCATCCGGGGAGTTATCCGTCAGCCCAGGTCAGCCATCAGCACCTTCGAACGGCGCTGGTAGTTGTACATCTCTTTTTTACTCTCCGGCAGCAAATCAATATCCACCGGCGTAAAGCCGCGCTCCTGGAACCAGTGGATGCTGCGGGTAGTCAGCACAAACAGCTTACTGAGCCCCATCTGCTTCGCCTGAGTCGCGATGCGGCTCAGCAGCACCTCGCCGCGTGACGAACTACGGTAATCCGGATGCACCGCCACGCAGGCCATTTCACCGATTTTTTCCTCCGGGAACGGATAGAGCGCGGCGCAGGCGATTGTGGTGTTATCACGCTGAATGATGGTGAATTTGTCTATTTCCATTTCCAGCTGTTCACGCGAACGGCGCACCAGAATCCCTTGCTGCTCCAGTGGGCTGATAAGATCGAGGATCCCGCCAATATCGTTAATGGTCGCCCGGCGGATCTGTTCGGCGCTTTCCATGACGATCTGCGTACCGATACCATCACGTGAGAACAGCTCCTGGAGCAGGGCGCCATCTTCCTGATAGCTAATTAAATGGCAGCGACGCACGCCGCTACGACAGGCTTTCACCGCGCCGCGCAGGAAACGCACGGTGCCGGAGTTGTAATCTTCTTCCGCCTCCAGCTCTTCTACCCGCGCCTGCGCCTCGTTAGGGAACAGCTCGGAGACGATCTCGCCCTGCTGGTCGTACACCCCCTGCGACGAGCAGAAGCCGATCATCTTTTCGGCTTTCAGCTTCACCGCCAGTTGGGTGGCGATTTCTTCGGAGGTGAGATTGAAGCTCTCGCCGGTGACGGATACCGCCACCGGGCCCATCAGCACGATTGCGCCGCTGTCCAGCTGGCGATGAATCGCTTCTTCGTCTATTCGGCGAATACGACCGCTGTGGCAGTAATCTACGCCATCATCGACGCCAAGCGGTTGGGCGATAATAAAGTTACCGCTGACCACATTGATATGCGCGCCCTGCAGCGGCGTATTACCAAGGCTCATCGACAGACGGGCGGTAATTTCCAGCTGCAGCATGCCGGCGGCCTGTTTAACCAGCTCGAGGGTTTTGGCATCGGTCACCCGGGTCTGCTTGTGATAGACCGGCTCGTGGTGGTGTTCCGCCAGATTGGCATCAATTTGCGGGCGCGCGCCATAGACCACCACCAGGCGAATGCCGAGGCTATGCAATAGCCCAATGTCATTGACTATGCTGGAAAAATTATCATGTTCGATGGCTTCTCCGCCCAGCATGATGACAAACGTTTTTCCCCGATGCGCGTTAATATAGGGGACAGAATGGCGGAATCCCTCGACCAGTTCAGTGCGACGCTCCTTCACCATGACAAACCCTCAATGCATGATTATTCGTAATAACTGTATTTTTATTCTGTTTTGCTCTGTGGCGCAACCCCTAATTTGTCACTAATTTGCGAAAATATTGTGACAAAACCTTAGGTGTCAAAGTTTGTTTACCCTTTTATAGATGACAGGTTATGCGGCTTTGGTTAAAGTTTCTGGTCAATCTGTTCATTTTGGCTTCAAACGCGTTTTTTTGCTTGGGAGTGGCATGTCGGGATACAAGTCGGGATTAAGCCGCCGTCGTTTTTTACAAGGGGCGGGCGCCATGTGGTTAATGAGTGTGAGTCCGGTTGGTTTGGCCGCCGCCGCGCAGGTGGTTGCGGTGCGTATCTGGCCGTCGTCGACCTACACCCGCGTCACGGTGGAATCCAATCATGTACTGAAATATCGACAGTTTGCGTTAAGCAATCCTGAGCGAGTGGTCGTTGATATTGAAGGCGTTAACCTGAATTCGGTCCTGAAAGGGATGGGCGGGCAGATTCGTGACGACGATCCCTATATTAAATCTGCGCGCGTGGGGCAGTTCGACCCGCAAACCGTGCGGATGGTGTTTGAGCTGAAACAGAACGTCAAACCGCAGCTGTTTGCGCTGGCGCCGGTCGCCGGCTTTAAAGAGCGTCTGGTGATGGATCTCTACCCGTCAACGGCCACCGATGTGCAGGATCCGCTGCTGGCGCTGCTGGAAGATTACAACAAAGGCGATCTGGAACGTCAGGTACCGCCGGCAGAGAGCGGGCCGCAGCCGGGGAAAGCCGGGCGCGACCGTCCTATTGTGATCATGCTTGATCCCGGCCACGGCGGCGAAGACTCAGGGGCGATTGGTAAATACCACACCCGTGAGAAAGATGTGGTGCTGCAGATTGCCCGCCGTTTGCGCGCGCTCATTGAGCGTGAAGGCAATATGAAGGTCTATATGACCCGCAACGAAGATGTCTTTATTCCACTGAAGGTGCGGGTCGCCAAGGCGCAGAAGCAGCGTGCCGACCTCTTTGTTTCGATCCACGCTGACGCCTTTACCAGCCGTCAGCCGAGCGGTTCTTCCGTTTTTGCCCTGTCGACGAAGGGCGCCACCAGTACCGCGGCGAAATACCTCGCGCAAACGCAGAACGCCTCGGACTTAATCGGTGGGGTCAGTAAGAGCGGCGATCGCTACGTTGACCACACGATGTTCGATATGGTGCAGTCGCTGACCATCGCCGATAGCCTGAAGTTTGGCAAAGCGGTGCTGCAAAAAATGGGAAATATCAATAAGCTGCATAAGAATGCGGTAGAGCAGGCGGGTTTTGCGGTACTGAAAGCGCCGGATATTCCATCGATTCTGGTTGAAACGGCTTTTATCAGTAACGTTGAAGAAGAGCGTAAACTGAAGACCGCGAAATTCCAGCAGGAAGTGGCGGAATCGATACTAGCGGGAATTAAAGCCTATTTTGCCGATGGCGCGACGCTCGCCAGACGCGGATAAAAAAATAGCGCCTTAGGGCGCTTTTTTTATAGCAATGCTTTACGAACGCCAGAAACAAAAAAACACCCTTGAGGGTGTTCATTGTGTTGGTTGCGGGGGCCGGATTTGAACCGACGACCTTCGGGTTATGAGCCCGACGAGCTACCAGGCTGCTCCACCCCGCGTCCGTATTTACTCTTCCATCGAGTAAGCTTGCATCAGATTGTAATTGGTTGCGGGGGCCGGATTTGAACCGACGACCTTCGGGTTATGAGCCCGACGAGCTACCAGGCTGCTCCACCCCGCGTCCGTATTTACTCTTCCATCGAGTAAGCTTGCATCAGATTGTAATTGGTTGCGGGGGCCGGATTTGAACCGACGACCTTCGGGTTATGAGCCCGACGAGCTACCAGGCTGCTCCACCCCGCGTCCGTGGAAGCGCACTATACTCCGCTAGCGTTCTGATGCAACCTTTTTTCGTATAAATCGTCAAATTTGTAAAAAACGGCGGCTAATAAGCCAGTTATGGATGAATTTTTACACAATATGGGCTGCGGCGCGCTTTCGCGCATTTCAATAGCTGCGGGGGTTTGTTATCTTCATCACGCACTAAGGCTTAGCAGCAATAAAGAAGAGATACCATGAAAGGACGTTGGGCAAAATATGTAGCGACGGGAGCGATGCTGGCAATGCTCGCCGCCTGTACCTCGAAACCGACCGATCGCGGTCAGCAATATAGTGATGGCAAGTTAACCCAGCCGTTTTCATTGGTAAACCAACCTGATGCCGTCGGCGCGCCGATTAATGCCGGCGACTTCTCCCAGCAGGTAGGTCAGATTCGTAACGCCTCTCCGCGCCTTTATAATAGCCAGAGCGGCGTATATAGCGCGATTCAGGAGTGGCTACGCGCAGGCGGCGATACCCGCACGCTGCGCCAGTTTGGCATTGATGCCTGGCAGATGCAGGGCGCCGATAACTATGGCAACGTCCAGTTTACCGGTTACTACACTCCTGTCGTTCAGGCGCGCCACACGCGTCAGGGCGAGTTCCAGTATCCTATTTACCGCATGCCGCCGAAAAACGGCAAGCTGCCATCCCGCGCCAGCATCTATGCCGGCGCGCTCAGCGATAAGTACGTGCTGGCTTACAGCAACTCGCTGATGGATAACTTCATCATGGACGTGCAGGGCAGCGGCTATATTGATTTCGGCGACGGCTCGCCGCTCAACTTCTTCAGCTACGCCGGTAAAAACGGCTGGTCTTATCGCAGCATTGGTAAAGTGCTGATCGACCGCGGTGAAGTTAAGCGGGAAGATATGTCGATGCAGGCGATCCGCGAATGGGGCGAAAAGCATAGCGAAGCGGAAGTACGCGAACTGCTGGAGCAGAACCCATCTTTCGTCTTCTTTAAACCGCAGTCTTACGCGCCGGTGAAAGGCGCGAGCGCGGTGCCGCTGATCGGCCGCGCATCGGTCGCTTCTGACCGTACGATTATCCCGCCGGGAACCACCTTGCTGGCAGAGGTGCCTCTGCTGGATAATAACGGCAAGTTTAACGGCCAGTATGAGCTACGCCTGATGGTGGCGTTGGATGTTGGCGGGGCGATCAAAGGCCAGCACTTTGATATCTACCAGGGCATTGGCCCGGATGCCGGTCACCGTGCCGGTTGGTATAACCACTATGGCCGCGTGTGGGTGCTGAAAAATGCCCCAGGCGCCGGCAGCGTCTTTAGCGGTTAAGGCGCAGCGGTCTGATAGTTTATCCCCGGATGGGCGCTACGCGCCTTCTCCGGGGCTCTCTACTTTATCCTGAGGTTTTATGTCTGTTGTAATCAGCGACGCCTGGCGCCAGCGTTTTGGCGGCACGGCGCGTTTATATGGCGAAAAGGCGTTGCAGTGTTTTGCCGAGGCGCACGTGTGCGTGGTCGGGATCGGCGGCGTCGGCTCGTGGGCGGCGGAAGCGCTGGCAAGAACCGGAATTGGCGCGATCACTCTTATCGATATGGATGACGTGTGCGTGACCAACACCAACCGTCAAATCCACGCGCTTGGCGGCAACGTCGGTTTAGCGAAAGCGGAAGTCATGGCCGAGCGTATTCGCCTGATTAACCCGGAATGCCGGGTCAGGGTGGTGGATGATTTCATCACGCCGGAAAACGTGGCGGAGTATCTGGGCACGGGCTTTAGCTATGTTATTGACGCTATTGATAGCGTCCGACCAAAAGCAGCGCTAATTGCCTGGTGTCGCCGCTATAAGGTACCGCTGGTCACCACCGGCGGGGCCGGCGGGCAAATTGACCCGACGCAGATCCAGGTCGCCGATCTGGCGAAAACCATCCAGGATCCGCTGGCGGCAAAGCTGCGCGAGCGGCTGAAAAGCCAGTTTGGCGTGGTGAAGAATAGTAAAGGCAAGCTGGGCATCGATTGCGTCTTCTCGACGGAAGCATTGGTCTACCCGCAGGCTGACGGCAGCGTGTGTGCAATGAAAAGCACGGCGGAAGGGCCGAAGCGGATGGATTGCGCATCCGGATTCGGCGCGGCGACCATGGTGACGGCGACCTTTGGTTTTGTCGCCGTATCGCATGCGTTGAAGAAGATGCTGGCGAAAGCGCAGCGTCAGGCGCAATAGCCGAGGGGAGTTTCCCGGATGGCGCAGAACCGTAGCCCGGCTCAGCGTAGCGCAAGCCGGGGAGACGGCGTTTGAATTAGCCTTCGCGGGCGGCGGCGAGCACCGCGTCGCTTAGCGCCTGCAGCCCCTGGCTGCGCGAAGCGCTAAGCTGCCCGCGTAGCCCCAGTTCGTCAAATAGCGCCAGCGGATCTGCGGCTAAAATCTCGGCGGCGCTTTTTCCTTCACCGGCGGTCAGCAGCACCGCCAGCAGGCCGCGCACGATACGTCCTTCGCTATCGCCGAAGAAGTGCATCTTACCCTCGGCATCAACCTGATACCCCAGCCAGACGCGGTTTTCGCAGCCGGCAATCTCTTTCGCCTGCGCCCGCTGCGCTTCTGTTAACGGCGGCAGCGTCTTGCCCAGCAAAATCAGCTGACGATATTTATCTTCCCACTGGGTCAGCGGGGCAAAGGTCTGGCGCAGCGCCTCTTCGTTGAGCGCGGCGGCAAAAGCTTGAGAACTCGTCATTAATCCACCAGTATTTCCAGCGCGCGGTCGATAGCATGCACCAGCGCGTAAACATCATCTTGCGTATTGTACGGCGCAAAGGAAGCGCGTAGCGTCCCGCTGACGCCTAATGCCGCCAGCAGCGGCTGCGCGCAGTGTTGCCCGGCCCGTAGAGCAATACCGGATTCCGCCAGCAGGGTCACCATATCGCTATGGTGAACGCCGGTGAAATCGAAGGCCAGCAGGCTTGAGTCCTGACAGCGGAAGGAACGGAAGCCAGGCCGTTTCGCCAGCTCATCTTCCGCAAGCGTTGCCAGACTGCGGCTCCAGCTCTCAGCCTGGGCGATATCGACCTCCTGCAGCCATTCCAGCGCGGCGCTAAGCCCGATGACGCCGGCGACGTTTGGCGTCCCGGCTTCAAGACGCCAGGGGGCTGGCTGCGTTTTAAAACCGTCGAACGAGACTTCGGTAATCATTTTGCCGCCGCCGAGCCACGGCGACATCTCCGCCAGCAATTCGCTTTTGCCGTATAGCGCGCCGATCCCGGTCGGGCCATACAGCTTGTGGGCGGAGAAGGCATAAAAATCGATATCCAGCGCCAGCACGTCCGCCGGGAAGTGCACCGCGCCCTGAGCGCCGTCAACCATCACCACCATCCCGGCCTGGTGGGCAAGCTGAATGGCGAGTTGCAGATCCGGGCAGCCGCCTGTGACGTTGGACATCTGACCAATAGCCAACACCCGGCTGCGCGGTGTAATGAGAGAACTCAGTTGAGCAACATCCGGCAGACGATCGGCGCCCAGCGGCAGCTTAACCACTCGCGCGCCGGTCTGTTCGGCGAGCATCAGCCACGGCACCAGATTAGCGTGGTGCTCGGCTTCGCTAACGATAATCTCATCGCCGGCGTGAAGACGCGGGCGTACGTAGCTCTGTGCGACCATATTGATGGCTTCGGTGGTGCCGCGGGTCCAGATGATATCTTTGCCGGAAGGGGCGTTAAGCCAGGTTGCGACGCGTTCGCGCGCCTCTTCGTAGCGTTCAGTTAGGCGCTGGGCGGCGGCAAACTGGCTGCGGTGTACGTTACCGGCGCTCAGGCGATAAAACTGGTCGCTGGCATCGATCACGGCCAACGGTTTTAGCGCCGTCGCCGCGCTATCCAGATAGATGCCGGCATCCGCCAGAGCGGGAAACTGGGCGCGAAAGTGGGCGGGATTGAATGCGTTCATGGAATTCCTCATGTCGATATCGCGATCGTCGCGCAAATTTCCGGTGAGGGCAAGACTGGTGATAGCGTGGAGGAGGGGCGTGTGGTGATTTTTAGGCAAAAAAAAGCACCGCGCATTGCGGTGCTACATTAAATCACTATGGA
>CABUCP010000128.1 GCA_902490055.1 uncultured Klebsiella sp.
GCCAGAAGAGGTGCGTTGCCCAGGTAACCGTATTGGAGGAACCAGTCCGGGGAAAATACGTGAGGGGGAGCAACGCCGAGGCGCACAGATGTCTGGTTAAGTCTGTCGCCGGCCACAGGGGCTGAATCCCCTGGGTTGTCACCAGAAACGTTCGCAGTCGGGCGTTTCATACTCGCGAACCGATGCGCGTCATCGGCAAACGGGTCTACAAGGTGGAGCACTTCTGGGTGACATCGTAGTTTGTTTATCGCTCTGCGCCCACCCTACTTTTCGCTCTTCCCTTGTGCCATGGCTGAGTTAATTTGGCCTGGCTTATTAAGACATTTTGTCGCGCTCCGGTTATTTCCAGCCCGAACCAGGAGCGGTTGTTCAGGAATCGTTTTAATAAGTCAGGCCCCCTGACACGAGGTTGTTATGACAGATTTAGTTGTTGCTAAGTTCGGCGGCACCAGCGTGGCCGATTTCGACGCGATGAACCGTAGCGTTGACGTCGCGCTGCTGGATGCGAATACCCGCGTAGTGGTGTTATCCGCATCGGCTGGCGTTACCAATATCTTAGTTGCATTAGCGGCAGGGCTGGAACCCACCGAACGTTTCGCTAAGCTCGATGAGATGCGCCAAATCCAGTTTAATATTCTGGAGCGTTTACGCTATCCCAACGTGATTCGCGAAGAGATCGAACGCCTGCTGGAAAACATCACCACTCTGGCGGAAGCCGCCTCTCTGGCCAGCTCTGAAGCGCTGACCGACGAGCTGGTAAGCCACGGCGAGCTGATGTCTACCTTGTTGTTCGTTGAGATCCTGCGTGAGCGCGGTATCGCAGCGCAGTGGTTCGACGTGCGTAAAGTGATGCGCACCAGCGATCGCTTCGGCCGCGCCGAGCCGGATATCGCCGCGCTGGCGGAACTCACGCAACAACAGCTGGCGCCGCGCCTCGCAGAGGGGCTGGTCATTACCCAGGGCTTTATCGGCTGCGAAGCCAAGGGCCGCACCACCACGCTTGGCCGCGGCGGTAGCGACTACACCGCCGCGCTGCTCGGCGAAGCCTTAAACGCCAGCCGCGTGGATATCTGGACCGATGTTCCGGGGATCTACACCACCGATCCGCGCGTAGCGCCGGCGGCAAAACGCATCGATGTCATCGCTTTTGCCGAAGCGGCGGAGATGGCCACCTTCGGGGCAAAAGTACTGCACCCGGCGACCCTGCTGCCGGCCGTGCGTAGCGATATTCCGGTATTCGTCGGCTCCAGCAAAGAACCTAAAGCCGGCGGTACGATGGTCTGCCATAAAACCGAAAACCCGCCGCTATTCCGCGCGCTGGCGCTGCGCCGTCGCCAGACGCTGCTGACCCTGCACAGCCTGCATATGCTGCACTCCCGCGGCTTCCTCGCTGAAGTGTTCGGTATTCTGGCGCGGCATAATATTTCCGTCGATCTGATCACCACTTCCGAAGTCAGCATTGCGCTCACCATGGATACCACCGGTTCGACTTCTGCTGGCGACACTCTGATCACCCAGGCGCTACTCACTGAGCTCTCTTCACTGTGCCGTGTAGAAGTGGAAGAAAACCTGGCGCTGGTTGCCCTGATCGGCAACGAGCTATCGAAAGCCTGCGGCGTGGGTAAAGAAGTGTTCGGCGTACTGGAACCATTCAATATCCGCATGATCTGCTACGGCGCCTCCAGCCACAACCTGTGCTTCCTGGTGCCGGGTAACGACGCGGAAAAAGTAGTGCAGAAGCTGCATCAGAATTTGTTTGAGTAATCGCGGCGGGAAATCTCGTTAGCAAAAGGCCCGGTTTCGTCAGAAGCCGGGCCTTTTTTATGGCGCTAAGACCGTGGTCATCAGCAAGCGATCAAGTTGCTCAACACGTCCCGCCCGGCTATCCGGCAACTCCGGCGCAACTTCGCCGCGCGCTAGCTCATGCTGAATAAAGGCATGCAAAAGCGGGCGCCGCATGCCGTATTCCGCTTCGCCGGCACGTTGTTTGCGAACCAGCAGCTCATCGATTTCATTACGCAGGGCGGGTTCCAGCTCGCTTCCCGCCAGCAGTTCGCTAAAGCGCATCGGCGGCACGCCTTTACCGGCTTCAACCCAGCGTACCGCCAGCAGCGGTCGCAGCACATAAAAGTATTTTTTCAAGCGTACCTGTTCGCCCTGCAGGTAGCCGCGAAAATTTTTCCGCGCCATCGAATAGTAATGCCAGCGGGCGCGCAGCGGTGAAAACCATTGCGGCACCAGCGCTTTTAACGCCGCCACTGTCGATGGCTCCTGCTGATAAACCACCGGGGAATCCAGCCACTCAATCAGCGTAGGGTTAGCCGCTTTCAATAGCCCCAGCGCTTTGCGCCATTCCCAGCCGCAAACGTCCAGTTCATCATCTATCGGCAGTTCGATGACATCGCGCTGCACCTCCACACGTAAATACCATTCGGGCTGATGAACGTATAAAAAGCGAACATCATAATCGCTATCCGGTGAGGCAAAACCCCAGCCGCGGCTGCCTGACTCGCAGGCATACAGCACCCTGACCTGGTAGCGTTGTTCTATTCCGGTTAACTGCTGCCGCACGCGCTGGCGCATCGCGGCATCGACGCTATTTTCACTCATTCTTTTTTATCCTTTTACACAGACAACCTGACGCAGGGTATGCACCACCTCCACCAAAGATGATTGCGCCGCCATCACCGCATCGATGTCTTTGTAAGCCATCGGGATTTCGTCGATCACCTCGCTGTCTTTTCGGCATTCGACGTGGGCAGTCGCGCGGATCTGGTCTGCGACGGTGAACTGCTTTTTCGCCGCCGTTCGGCTCATGACGCGTCCTGCGCCGTGGCTACAGGAACAAAAGCTCTCTTCATTACCCAACCCGCGCACAATAAAGCTTTTTGCTCCCATTGAGCCGGGAATGATGCCCATCTGCCCCTTCTGCGCTGATACCGCGCCTTTACGCGTGACCAGAACCTCTTCGCCAAAGTGCCGCTCTTTCTGCACATAGTTATGGTGGCAATTCACCGCTTCCTGTTGAGTCATAAACGGTTTCGTCACAATGGCCGATAGCGCCGCCAGCACCCGCGTCATCATTACCTCGCGATTATACCTGGCGAAATCCTGCGCCCATTCCACCGCCTCGATGTAATCCTCGTAGTGCGGGCTACCTTCCTGAAAATAGGCCAGATTTTTATCCGGCAGATTAGCAATATGCTGCTGCATATCGTTCTGCGCCAGGGTAATAAACAGATTACCGATAGCATTACCGACGCCGCGCGAACCGCTATGCAGCATCACCTATACTCGCTGCTGTTCGTCCAGGCACACTTCAATAAAGTGATTACCGGTACCTAATGTCCCGAGATGCTGATGGTTATTGGTTTTCAACAACTGCGGGTATTTGTCCGTCAGGCGCTTAAAGCGCGGCGCCAGCAACGACCACTGCTGGTCCACCTCCTGCGGCGGCGTCACCCAGGCGCCCTTATCACGCCGGGAGCGTGTGTTAGTTCGCCCGTGCGGTACCGTCTGCTCAATCGCGCTGCGCAACCCGCCCAGGTTATCCGGCAGATCGCTGGCGATAAGCGAAGTACGTACTGCAATCATCCCACAGCCAATATCCACGCCCACTGCGGCAGGAATAATCGCCCCTTTCGTCGGGATCACGCTGCCAATGGTCGAGCCTTTCCCGAGATGCACGTCCGGCATCACCGCAAGATGCTTAAAGACAAACGGCATTTTTGCCGTATTCAGCAACTGGGCGCGCGCTTCCGGCTCTACCGGCACGCCGTGGGTCCACATTTTGATCGGCGCGCTATTTTCTGCCGCCAGCAGGTGATAATCGTTATGCGCCATGGTTCACTCCATTAATATTGATAAGTCCATGTAATACCTGGTCCAGTCCGCCAAATACGGAGATTTTATCGATTCGCTCCGCGACGCGTTCGAGCGTTTCAAGCTCTTTTAAGCGCAGGGCGACCGGATTGTTTTCCATGACTTTGGCCGTGTTCAATAAAGAACGGGTTGCTGCCGTCTCTTCCCGACGGCGGATAACATTGGCCTGAGCCGATTTCTCCGCTTCCACCAGTTGCGACAAGATGGCCTTCATATCGCCTGGCAGGACGATATCTTTTACCCCCAACGAGGCGATCTCGATGCCAAATGGCGCCATGCGCTCTTTCACCTGCGCACTCACCACTTCATCAATCATCTGTTTATTTTCCAAAAGCTCATCCAGCGTACGTGTACCGACCGCCTCACGCAGCGCGAACTGCAGTTCGCGATACAGATGGTCCAGCGGTTTGGTTAACTGACAAAATGCCGTCAGCACATCTTCGTAACGCCAGTTCGCCGCCAGATTCAGGCGTAAATTAACTTTGTCTTTGGTCAGGATCTCCTGACCACTGACTTCCAGCACCTGCAGGCGCGTATCCACCACTTCGGCTTCCACCAGATGGTTAATCTTCCAGTAGGCGGTCAAGCCGGGCGGCAGGGCTTTCTGCAGCTCGCCGTCAATTTTCAACACCCCGACATGCCAGGCAGGAACCTGAACCGTCAGTATCGACTCACGCCCTTTCACCGTGCCGCTACGTCGAGGTTGCAGTACCGCATTCATCACCTCAGCGGGTACCAACGCCGCGCGGGTATCCATGCGTACCAGCTTCAGCGCATCGGCATATTGCCAGTACAGGCGGCGCGTCGCTGGCGGGATAATCTCCTGCAGTACGCCATCAATATATAACGCGCCGGCTTCCTCTTCCGCCAAATCAGCCGCCAGGCAGTAACGTTCGATCCATTCAGGCTGGAAGCGGCGCATGTAGTCCGCCAGCGCCTGCGGTACCTCGCTGCCATCGGTGGTGACGATCAACACTTCCGGCGTGGAAAACCACGGTAAGCGATGCTCTCCAGCTTCCAGTATCTGATAGTAGTCGCCCGCTTTCGCCAGCAGACCTAATTGACCTTTTCGTATCGTCATTTTCTTAGCCATTATTCGTTCCTTAAAAATGGAGCAGGCGCGGATGCAAAGGCGAAGCGGCAGGGGAACTCCCTTTTGCCCGGCGCCCGGCGTTATTATCGGCAACCTGTTTTGGGGACTGCCAAATACGCAGTTCCCCGGTTTATTATTTTGATTTACTACCAGTTTCATTGAGGCAATGAATAAGGGAATCGAACCCTTCTCTTTAGTGGTCAGTTGCTGACGGAACGCGGCAGAAAAACGGACTGCGCCGTTTCTACAGCGCCGGCGGGGTTTAATCCCCTGCATTTCAGCGCGTTGACAATAGCGTTATTGCCAGAAGCGTGCCAAAAACTTAAAACAACAAAATAATTTTTTAACAGAATGAAAATTAAGTATTTTTATCCTTAAATATCTAACTTTATCTTTTGGGATAAACCATGAAAAAACGTCGGGTGGTTATTGGCGTACTGGGGACGGTACTCGATAAACGAGGGAAACGCGCCAACCGTTTTCGCAAGTGGCGGCCAACGGTTGGGCTGTGCCAACAAGCTGAAATGCCCATTGATCGGCTGGAACTACTGCATCAGCCGCATGACATCAGCATGGCGCAGCAGCTCGCCGGGGATGTGGCGTTGTTATCGCCGCATACTGAAGTGCGCCCACATGCTGTGGCCATCGCCAATCCCTGGGATTTCGAAGAGGTGTATGCCGCCTTTCTCGATTTCGCGACTCGCTACCCGTTCGATACCGACAATGAAGAGTATCTGGTGCATATCACCACCGGTACACACGTGGCGCAGATCTGCTGGTTCCTGTTGACCGAGGCACGCTACCTGCCCGCCAGTTTGCTGCAAACCGGCCCGGCGCCAAAAGGCGCCACCGACGAACAAATAGCGGCCGGTACCGCTTCAGTTATCGATCTGGATTTAAGCCGCTATGCCACTCTGACCAGCCGTTTTCAGCGTGAACAACAACAATCCGTTTCATTTCTTAAGGCCGGGATTGAAACCCGCAACGCGACCTTCAATAAGCTTATCGACCGCATTGAGCGGGTTTCACTACGTTCAACCGATCCGATTCTGCTCTCCGGGCCAACCGGCGCAGGCAAATCCTTTCTCGCCAAACGTATTTTCCAACTGCGCCAGTCACGCCACCTGGTGGCGGGGAAGTTTGTTGCCATCAACTGCGCCACGCTGCGCGGCGATAACGCCATGTCGACGCTATTTGGCCACGTCAAAGGCGCTTTTACCGGCGCGCTGACGGCACGTAGCGGCCTGCTGCGCGAGGCCGATGGCGGCGTGCTGTTTCTCGATGAAATTGCCGAACTGGGCCTCGACGAACAAGCGATGTTGTTGAAAGCGATTGAAGAAAAAAGCTTTTTCCCGTTTGGCTCCGACAAAGAAGTGCACAGTGATTTTCAACTGATTGCAGGTACCCACCGCGACATGCGCCAGTGGGTCGCCGATGGCCGCTTTCGCGAAGATTTGTACGCGCGTATCAACATGTGGAGCTTTGCGCTGCCCGGTCTGGCGCAGCGTAGAGAAGATATTGCGCCCAATATTGAGTACGAATTGCAGCGTTTCTCCAGCGCCAGGCAGCAGCAGATACGTTTTGATAAAGACGCGCGTGTGCGCTATTTGGCTTTCGCCAGCTCGCCGCAGGCCCAGTGGCGCGGCAATTTTCGCGAGCTTGGCGCCTCGGTGGCCCGCATGGCGACCCTCGCCGAGCAGGGGCGTATTACCCTCGACCTGGTAGATGAGGAAATCGCGCGTCTGAGCGAAAGCTGGCAGATCAACGATCCTCTTCCCGCCGTCATCGACGAGATCGATCTCTTCGATCGCCGTCAGTTGGAAACGGTGCTGGAAGTATGCCGCCGCAGCGCTTCGCTATCCGAAGCCGGTCGCGAGCTGTTCGCGGTCTCCCGGCTGAAAAAGGCCAATCCGAATGATGCCGACCGATTGCGCAAGTATCTCGCCCGCTTTGGCCTCAGTTGGGAAAGCCTGGGCTAATCATCATGAGCATAATTTATTTGAATAATATTCCTTAGCACGATAAACAATACCTATGGTCGGGCTCGAACCCGGCTTTTCTATAACGACATCAACACAACAAACACTATCGCAAGGAATACATTATGCTCGCCACGTTTACGCGGCTGTTCCCGTTATGGGCGCTGCTGCTCTCCGTGTTGGCTTATTACACGCCAGCCACCTTTACGCCGATCGGCCCGTGGGTCACGACGCTGTTGATGCTGATTATGTTCGGCATGGGCGTCCATCTGAAGCTGGATGATTTTAAACGCGTCCTGTCGCGCCCTGCGCCGGTTGCGGCGGGGATCTTTCTGCACTATCTGGTGATGCCGCTCGCCGCCTGGCTACTGGCACTGCTGTTCCACATGCCGCCGGAGCTGTCCGCCGGGATGGTGCTGGTCGGTAGCGTCGCCAGCGGCACGGCATCCAACGTCATGATCTATCTGGCGAAAGGCGATGTCGCGCTGTCGGTGACCATCTCTTCCGTTTCCACCCTAGTTGGCGTAGTGGCGACCCCGCTGCTGACACGTCTGTACGTTGACGCACATATTCAGGTCGATGTGATGGGCATGCTGCTGAGCATCCTGCAAATCGTGGTGATCCCTATCGGGCTCGGTCTGGTTGTTCATCACCTGATGCCAAAAGTGGTGAAGGCGGTGGAGCCGTTCCTTCCCGCGTTCTCCATGCTGTGCATTCTGGCGATTATCAGCGCCGTGGTCGCCGGTTCGGCATCGCATATCGCCTCGGTTGGCCTGGTGGTCATCGTGGCGGTCATTCTGCATAACGCTATCGGCCTGCTTGGCGGCTACTGGGGCGGGCGCCTGTTCGGTTTTGATGAATCCACTTGCCGCACCCTGGCGATCGAGGTGGGGATGCAGAACTCCGGCCTCGCCGCCGCCCTCGGGAAAATCTACTTTGGCCCGCTGGCCGCCCTGCCCGGCGCCCTGTTCTCGGTGTGGCATAACCTTTCCGGCTCGCTGCTGGCAGGATACTGGTCCGGTAAGCCAACCGCGAAAAAAACCAACCCGCGCTAATCGGTA
>CABUCP010000129.1 GCA_902490055.1 uncultured Klebsiella sp.
GAGCTGTAGGAGCCAAGATAGAGGTCGACAGAAAAAGACGCTACCCTGCCGCCTGATTGACTAAAATATAACCATCTCCCTGCTGAGTACCGCATCATGAACATCTTCGGTTATCAACGTTGCCTGGCGACGGTTTCAACCTGTCTCCTGGCCCTGCTTTTTGCCGCCTCCGCTCATGCCGCTACGACAGAAAAACCACCGCCCGCACAGGATGATAAAGCAGCGTTGACCATCGATATGGATCACATCATGCAACCGCAAAAAGGCGACCTCCCCGAGATGCTTAACCGGCGGGCTATCCGGGTGTTAACAACCTACAGCAAGACCTTCTTTTTTATCGACAAAGGAACCCAGCGCGGCGCGACGCACGATCTATTTATCGCTTTAGAGAAAGATCTCAACAGCAAGCTGGCGAAAGAGAAGATGCTCAAGCAGAAACACCTCAAAGTCCGTATCGTGTTTATCCCGGTAACGCGCGATAACCTGTTCACTGCGCTGAATGAAGGCAAAGGTGATATTGCCGCCGCCAATCTGACCATTACAACCACCCGTCAGGGGCAGGTTGCCTTCACCACCCCACTCTACAGTAATGTCAAAGAGCTATTGGTATCAGGTCCCTCCTCGCCTGAGGTAAAGAGCCTGGAACAACTCTCTGGTAAAACCGTATTTGTACGGCGATCTTCCAGCTATTACGAAAGCCTGCAGGCGCTAAATGTCCGCTTCGCCAAAGCATCACTGCCGCCGGTCATCCTGCAGGAAGCCCCCGAAGCGCTCGAGGATGAAGATCTACTCGAAATGCTCAACGCCGGATTGATTCCCCTGATCGTGGTGGATCAACATAAAGCGCTTTTCTGGAAACAGGTGTTTCCTAAAATTCAGGTGCATGAAGACATTATCTTGCGTGATGGCGGTAGCATCGCCTGGGCGGTACGCAAAGAGAACCCGCAGCTTCTTGCGGTACTGAATGACTTTGTGAAACGTAATCGTCAGGGCACTACGCTTGGCAACACCATCCTGCTGCGCTACCTGAAAAGCGCGACCTATGTAAAAAACGCCGCGGCGAACAAAGAACGGGCCAAATTTTTGCAGATGGTCGATATCTTCAGAAAATACGGTGAACGCTATGATGTCGACTGGCTGCTGATGGCTGCCCAGGGTTATCAGGAATCTCGACTAAATCAGTCAGTGCGCAGCCACGTTGGCGCGATCGGCGTGATGCAGGTCATGCCGGCAACCGGCAAAGAGCTGGAGGTTGGCGATATCAAAAAAATCGATCCCAACATTCATGCCGGCGTGAAGTATATGCGCTGGATGATTGATCACTACTATGGCGATCAGCCGATGACGCCGCTTAATAAGGCACTGTTTTCGTTCGCTTCATACAACGCGGGCCCGGCGCGTATTGCCCGCCTGCGCACGGAAACCCAAAAACGCGGCTTTGACCCGAATATCTGGTTTGGCAACGTCGAAAATCTTGCGGCAGAGAAAATCGGCGCTGAAACCGTGACCTACGTCAGCAATATCTACAAGTACTACATCGCCTATCGGCTGATTATGGACGATATGGCCCGCAAGCAAAAAGCAACGGCTACGCCGCTACCCGCGCCGGGGACAGGTAAACCTCAGCCCGCCGCGGCGCCGCCAACTGCACCTGACGCTCCGACTCCGGCAGCCTGACAGCCAGAAACGAAAAAAGCCCCGACGTATCGGGGCTTTTTGCTGATTTACGGCATAGGCAGTAGGTAATAAGGAAAACCTTAGAACGGAATGTCGTCGTCGAAGTCCATCGGCGGTTCGTTAGAAGAAGGCGCTGCCGGGGCCTGCTGCTGCGGACGTGACTGCGCGCCGCCGCTGAACTGGTTGCCGCCCTGCGGCTGCTGGGGCTGACCCCAACCGCCCTGCTGCTGGCCGCCGCCTGCAGGTGCGCCGCCGCCCTGACGGCCGCCCAGCATTTGCATGGTGCCGCCAACGTTCACCACGACTTCAGTCGTGTACTTGTCCTGACCGGATTGATCGGTCCATTTGCGGGTACGCAGCTGGCCTTCGATATAAACCTGAGAACCTTTACGCAGGTATTCGCCAGCGACTTCCGCCAGCTTGCCGAACAGCACAACGCGGTGCCATTCAGTCTGCTCTTTCATTTCGCCGGTTTGCTTATCGCGCCAGGATTCGGAAGTTGCCAGCGTGAAGTTGGCGACAGCGCCGCCACTTGGCATGTAGCGTACTTCCGGGTCCTGCCCCAGATTACCGACGAGAATCACCTTGTTTACGCCTCTGCTGGCCATGTTCGAATCTCCTGAATAATACGTTTTGTATAAGTGTAAACCGGGAATTCTAACATCACAAAGGGACAATTAGATAGCTGCGAAGCCAATTCCAGAAAACATCCCGCCGCTATGCAAATTTTCACCCGCTTCCCGTTGCGCCATTCCAATACTGTATATCCAGACAGGTCAAGTTGTGTCATAATTAGCCGTTTCTGCCGTTTGTCCTGCAAGCAAATCTGGCAATCCGTGTATCTACCTACCGGGAAAGGTGAATGGATAAGATCGAAGTTCGGGGCGCCCGCACCCATAATCTCAAAAACATCAACCTCGTCATCCCGCGCGACAAACTGATTGTCGTCACCGGGCTTTCTGGGTCTGGCAAATCCTCACTCGCTTTCGACACCCTGTATGCCGAAGGCCAGCGTCGCTACGTCGAATCGCTCTCCGCCTACGCGCGACAGTTCCTGTCGTTGATGGAGAAACCGGACGTCGATCATATCGAAGGGCTGTCGCCGGCGATTTCTATCGAACAGAAATCGACCTCCCACAACCCCCGTTCGACGGTAGGGACGATTACCGAAATCCACGACTATCTGCGTCTGCTGTACGCCCGCGTCGGCGAACCGCGCTGCCCGGACCATGACGTCCCGCTGGCCGCGCAAACCGTCAGCCAGATGGTCGATAACGTGCTCTCACAGCCGGAAGGCCAGCGTCTGATGCTGCTGGCGCCCATCATTAAAGAGCGCAAGGGCGAACACACTAAAACCCTGGAGAATCTGGCCAGCCAGGGCTACATTCGCGCGCGGATCGACGGCGAAGTCTGCGATCTCTCGGATCCGCCGAAATTAGAGCTGCAAAAGAAACATACGATCGAAGTAGTCATCGATCGCTTTAAAGTACGTGACGATCTGGCTCAGCGCCTGGCGGAGTCGTTCGAAACCGCGCTGGAGCTCTCCGGCGGTACCGCGATCGTCTCAAATATGGATGACAGCAAAGCGGAAGAACTGCTGTTCTCAGCCAACTTCGCCTGCCCAATTTGCGGCTATAGCATGCGCGAGCTGGAACCTCGTCTGTTCTCCTTCAACAACCCGGCGGGCGCCTGCCCAACCTGTGACGGTCTTGGCGTCCAGCAGTATTTCGACCCCGACCGCGTGATCCAGAATCCGGAGCTATCGCTGGCCGGCGGCGCGATCCGCGGCTGGGATCGCCGTAACTTCTACTATTTCCAGATGCTGAAGTCGCTGGCGGACCACTATAAGTTCGACGTCGAAGCGCCGTGGGGTACCCTCAGCGCCAGCGTGCAGAAAGTCGTGCTGTACGGTTCCGGCAAAGAGAACATTGAATTCAAATATATGAACGACCGCGGCGATACTTCAGTGCGCCGCCATCCGTTCGAAGGCGTGCTGCACAACATGGAGCGCCGTTACAAAGAGACGGAATCCAGCGCGGTGCGCGAAGAGCTGGCGAAATTCATCAGCAACCGTCCATGCGCCAGCTGCGACGGTACGCGTCTGCGTCGCGAAGCGCGCCACGTGTTTGTGGAAAACACCCCGCTGCCGACGATTTCCGATATGAGCATCGGCCACGCAATGGACTTCTTCAACAACCTGAAGCTGTCCGGGCAGCGGGCGCAAATTGCCGAGAAAGTACTGAAAGAGATTGGCGACCGCCTGAAGTTCCTCGTTAACGTCGGTCTGAATTACCTGACGCTCTCCCGCTCGGCGGAAACGCTCTCCGGCGGCGAAGCTCAGCGTATTCGTCTGGCAAGCCAGATTGGCGCAGGGCTGGTTGGCGTGATGTACGTACTGGATGAACCCTCTATCGGTCTGCATCAGCGTGATAACGAACGCCTGCTCGGTACGCTTATCCACCTGCGTAATCTGGGCAACACGGTGATCGTCGTTGAACATGATGAAGATGCCATCCGCGCCGCCGACCACGTGATTGATATCGGTCCAGGCGCTGGCGTCCACGGCGGCCAGGTGGTGGCGGAAGGCCCGCTGGAAGCCATTATGGCGGTGCCGGAGTCTCTCACCGGGCAGTACATGAGCGGTAAACGCAAAATCGAAGTACCGAAACAGCGTGTTGCAGCCGATCCGGAAAAAGTACTGAAGCTGACCGGCGCCCGCGGCAACAACCTGAAGGACGTGACGCTCACGCTACCGGTTGGCCTGTTTACCTGTATTACCGGCGTCTCCGGTTCCGGTAAATCAACGCTAATTAACGACACGCTGTTCCCGATCGCCCAACGCCAGTTGAACGGCGCGACGATTGCCGAGCCAGCGCCGTATCGCGATGTTCAGGGGCTGGAGCACTTCGATAAGGTCATCGATATCGACCAGAGCCCGATCGGCCGTACGCCACGCTCCAACCCTGCTACCTATACCGGCGTGTTTACCCCGGTGCGCGAGCTGTTCGCCGGGGTACCGGAATCACGTTCACGCGGCTATACGCCGGGCCGCTTCAGTTTTAACGTCCGCGGCGGTCGCTGCGAAGCCTGTCAGGGCGATGGCGTCATCAAGGTCGAAATGCACTTCCTGCCGGACATCTACGTTCCGTGCGACCAGTGCAAAGGCAAACGCTATAACCGCGAAACGCTGGAAATTAAATACAAGGGTAAAACCATCCATGAAGTGCTGGATATGACCATCGAAGAAGCACGTGAATTCTTTGATGCCGTACCGGCGCTGGCACGCAAGCTGCAGACCCTGATGGATGTTGGCCTGACCTATATTCGTCTTGGCCAGTCGGCCACGACGCTTTCCGGCGGCGAGGCCCAGCGCGTGAAGCTCGCGCGCGAGCTCTCCAAACGCGGAACCGGGCAGACGCTATATATTCTCGATGAGCCGACTACCGGTCTGCACTTCGCCGATATCCAACAGCTTCTGGATGTGCTGCACCAGCTGCGCGATCAGGGCAACACCATCGTGGTCATTGAGCACAATCTCGATGTGATCAAAACCGCGGACTGGATTGTCGATCTCGGTCCGGAAGGCGGCAGCGGCGGTGGGGAAATCCTCGTCTCCGGCACGCCGGAAACCGTTGCCGAATGCGAAGCTTCGCATACGGCACGCTTCCTGAAACCGCTGCTCAAGTAAGCTCTCAGGCCTCTTCCCACTGCGGAAGGGGCCTCATTTCATCTCATCTTTTCACAATGAGGCTTTGTGATTTGCCCACCTCCTCACTCTGACGTCTGATAGCGGCTATCGCCTACTGACGCCGGGAAACTCATGCGAGCACAACGTCTTACTTCATTATTGTTCATCGCCGCCGCGCTATGCGCGTTGAGCGCCTGCTCATGGATAGGCCGCTACAACGAGACGGCCTATCAGCAATTGATTACGCTCAGACAGCTGCATTTGCAGTTTATCGCCACCGCCGCAACCAACAATGACCAAAAGCTGGCAGAAGAAGACGAACAGATTCGTCAGCAGTTTGACCAGGCGCTGGACCACGGCGATGCGCTACGTCGCGATAACCTCAAGCTGCTGGAAGGCAACTATCTACGCGTCTATGCTCATCGCGCCATGCAGGATGCGCCCTTTAGCGCCGCCGAAACGACGTATTTATCCCGGCAGACCGTGTATCTTTATCAGCAAGCTATCGCCGGAGAGCGCCAGCGATCGGGGAGGAAATGATGTCAGCCACGATGGATATCCGCGCGCTGCTATCCGCTTGCGCCATCGAAAGCGCCGAGTGGCTGCCGCTACTCAATGAAGTCCTTAGCGACGACCAACGCGAAGTCCGCGACAGCGGCGCCTTTTTACTGCAAGCTCTGCAGGAAAAGGCCCGCGGCTGGCTGACTGAAGACGATTTGAGGCTGTTACTGGAAGGCCAGCGTGATCTCGCCCGCCTTCGCGCTAACAGCGAGAATATTGCGCGCCAGACGCGGCTTCAGTCGACGCTGCTACGTCTTTTCGATATCACGCTGCTGGCCCTGAAGGGCGCGCTATAGGCTAAGATAAGAGCCGACGCTTATCTTCTGACAGCAGATCGATCGCCTGCTGGTATGAGGCATCCACCAGGTAGTAAATCTGCGAATCCGGCAGGGAACCATCAAGGAAAACCGTGCTCCAGTGAGCTTTATTCAGATGTCGGCTGGGGCGAACGTCGCGATGCTGCTCCCGCAGCAGCTCGGCAAGCTCCGGGCTTGCCTTCAGCGATACCGCCGGGCGCTTATCTTCCACCTCTTTTACCATCGCGAATAGCACGTCTGCGACCTTAATTTGCGTCGCTTTCCAGTCGCTATGTACGCTTTGCTCCGCACCCGGCTTCGTCATGCAATACTGTAGTAAATCCGATATGGTCATCTTTTTATTCTCCCGTGAGCGTGGCGACGATATGCCGCGAGCCGCCGTGAATACGATGCTCCCCCAGCCAGATCCCCTGCCAGGTCCCCAACATAACGTTGCCATTTTGTACCGGCAGCATCAGGGAAACGCCCAGCATCGATGATTTAATGTGCGAGGGCATATCATCAGGACCTTCATAGTCGTGTTCATACGGCGCGTTGTCTGGGACGGCGTTGAGAAAATGCTGTTCCATATCAAAACGGACGGTGGGATCGCAGTTCTCATTCAACGTCAGGGAAGCGGAAGTATGCTGGAGCAACAGATGCAGCAGGCCCACCTTAACTCGCGATAGCTCGCAGATTTGGCCCAGAATTTCGTTGGTAACCAGATGGAAACCACGAGATTTAGGGCCCAATATCAGGGTTTGCTGATGCCACATAAACCACTCCTTTATACCGTGAATCCTTCTTAGTGTGCAGCAAGAAGCGAAAAGGTAAAACCTCGAACAAAAGACAGCCGGATGGCTGCCTTCTTCATGTTCAGAATCTGCGAATTTATCACGGCTTAGTATTCTGAATTCACAATCACTTCTTCGCCCTGCGCCCCGGCCATCGGCAGCGGTTTATAGGACGAATTTGCCGCACGCAGCACGCGAATCCCACGCGCGCCGGCATCGCGGGCGGCAGAGATATCATTATCAGAGTCGCCGTAGAAGACTTTGATATTTTTCTCCTGCAGCCACTGAGTTTTCGTGTTCTGGCCAGGCTTATCGCCGGCAAAAATAACCGGATTCATATTCGCCCCCGGGATCAGGAAATCATCCTGCAGCGTTTTTGAGACGGTCTCGGTTTTGGTCTGGCTGCGGCCGGTGACAAAGTAAATGCTGTCGCCGCGTTTGATATGCATGGCGATAAGCTGGCGGCCAACTTCTTTCGGCATGCTGAACTCATCCCAGCCGTTGTT
This sequence comes from uncultured Klebsiella sp., assembly GCA_902490055.1. Taxonomy (GTDB): domain Bacteria; phylum Pseudomonadota; class Gammaproteobacteria; order Enterobacterales; family Enterobacteriaceae; genus Klebsiella. Next base: position 7,523 of record CABUCP010000129.1, read on the forward strand.
CATCTTTTCCCAGAATTCCGGGTTCTTCAGATAGGCTTCGCTGCCCGGAGAGTAGGTTTTCTGCCCACGCCAGAAACCAGGGCTGGAAAACAGCACCGTATCATCGATATCAAAACCAACCGCCATCGGCGCGCGGCCAAGCAGGCTATTTTCAATCTGTGCTACCGATACCCAGTGGATGGGCGCCTGTTCGGCGAGTTTCGCGACATTAGTCCCTTCCCAAATCGGCTGTGGGGTAGACGCGCGAGCGACAACGGAGCTATTTAAAGCGAACAACAGACAAGTGGCGCTGATGGCCAAAGTTAACTTACGCATATTTATCCCTATGCCCCTCATGCGCCAGGCCGCGAGCGACAACCTGAGTTATTTAGGGTCTAAATAATCGATTCGTTATTATTTTTAATAATGAGTGAGCTCATTAATGCAGCAAGACCT
>CABUCP010000130.1 GCA_902490055.1 uncultured Klebsiella sp.
CAAAAAACAGCCATTGACTCACGCTTTGAAGTCAGTGATGTTGAAAGGGTCTTTTCAACCAAACGAGGAACACGGAATGAGTGACATAGTGATACGCCATGCTGAACCGAAAGATGTTGACGCGATTCGTCAAATTCACGCCCAGCCGGAGGTGTATCACAACACGCTACAGGTTCCTCATCCATCCGAGCATATGTGGCGGGAGCGGCTAACCGAGACTCCCGGCGTGAAGCAACTGGTGGCCTGTATCGATGGGCAAGTCGTCGGGCATTTATGCATTGCCGTCGTCCAACGCCCTCGCCGTAGCCACGTCGCCGATTTTGGTATCAGCGTAGATTCACGCTGGCATAACCGCGGCGTCGCCAGCGCGCTGATGCGCACGATGATTGATATGTGCGACAACTGGCTGCGCGTCGAGCGCATTGAGCTGACGGTGTTCGCCGATAACGCCCCGGCGGTCGCGGTGTATAAGAAGTACGGCTTTGAGATCGAAGGCACCGGCAAGCGTTACGCACTGCGCAATGGTGAGTATGTGGATGCGTATTATATGGCAAGAATGAAGTAGCATGTTGCCGGGTGGCGGCTGCGCCTTACCCGGCCTACTTTCGTGCAGTTGTAGGCCCGGTAAGCGTAGCGCCACCGGGCAACACATCAATATCCCGCCGTCAAATCACCTGGCGAACGGGGATCGGAGGCGCCGTACAGCGTGCCGTCCGGCCCCACCATAATGCTTTGAGTACTACCCATCGCTTCTTTTAGCACCACCTTCTGCCCCTTCGCTTCCAGCAGTTTCACGGTATCCGGGCTAAAACCTTTCTCCACCCGCAGCTCATCCGGTAGCCACTGATGGTGGAAGCGCGGCGCGTTGGTCGCCTCCGCGACGTTCATCCCGAAATCAATGGTGTTTACCACCATTTGCAGCACGGTGGTGATAATCCGGCTGCCGCCCGGACTGCCGGTCACCAGCCAGGTTTTGCCATCTTTTACCACGATAGTTGGCGACATCGACGACAGCGGACGCTTTTTCGGCCCTACCGCGTTGGCGTCGCCGCCGACCAGCCCATAGACGTTAGGCACACCGGGCTTCGCCGAGAAATCATCCATCTGGTTATTGAGCAAAATACCGGAGTCGCCGGCGACAATACCGGTGCCAAAGGTGGTATTCAACGTATAGGTGACCGCCACCGCATTACCGTCTTTATCAACCACCGAGAAGTGGGTGGTCTGGTTGCTTTCATACGGCGCCAGTTTGCCCGGGCGGATTTGGCTGGAAGGCTTCGCCTTGTTGACGTCAATCTCGGCGGCGATCGCCTTGGCGTAGGCTTTACTGGTCAGCGCCTGCCACGGCACTTTGACAAAATCAGGGTCGCCGAGATATTCAGAACGGTCGGCATAGGCGTGCTTCTCGGCCTCCGCCATCACCTGCATAGCATCGGCGCTACCGAAGCCATACTTATGCATATCGAAGTTTTCCATGATGTTAAGGATCTGCACAATGTGGATCCCACCGGAGGATGGCGGCGGCATGGAGTAGACTTCATAGCCGCGATATTCACCGCTAATCGGCGTACGCTCCACGGCCTTATAGTTAGCGAGGTCGGCTTTGGTGATAAGCCCGCCGTTCTTTTTCATCTCGCCAGCGATCTCATCAGCGATAGCGCCTTTATAAAAGGCATCCGGGCCATGTTCGGCAATCAGCTCCAGGCTTTTACCAAGGTTTTTTTGCACCAGTCGATCGCCCTTTTTCAGCGGCTCGCCGTTCTTCCAGAAAATCGCTTTGCTGTTTTCATGCTGTGGGATCACTTCGCTGCCGTAGATTTTCAGGTCGTCAGCCAGCGCGTCGTTAACGATAAAGCCCTCTTCCGCCAGCTTAATCGCCGGGCGGATCACTTTATTCAGCGGCATGGTGCCGTATTTTTCCAACGCCAGCGAGAAGCCGGCGACGCTGCCTGGCGTACCGGAAGCGAGATGCGAGGTCAGCGATTTTTTACTGTCAGGGTTGCCTTGTTCATCGAGGAACATATCGCGAGTGGCCTGTTCCGGGGCCATTTCGCGAAAATCAATCGCCGTGGTCTTGCCGTCTTTAGTGCGCAGCATCATAAATCCGCCGCCGCCGATATTCCCGGCCTGCGGATGCGTCACCGCCAGCGCGTAGCCGACAGCCACCGCCGCATCGACGGCGTTGCCGCCCTGACGCAGAATATCCACGCCGACGCTGGTCGCCAGCGCATCCACCGATGCCACCATCCCCTGCTGGGCGCGCACCGGGTGAAACACATCTTCCTCTACGCCATAAGAGACCGGCGGCGGCGGCGGGTTGGCGGCGACGGTAAAACTGCCGCCCGCCAGTAATGCAGCGATGACCACCTGACGCCATATTGTTGTTTTTATCATTGTCTTACTCCTGAAAGGTAGGTTTTATATCCCGGCTTAAGCCTGGTTGATAACTCCTAAAAAATCATTGTTATGGCGGATTCGAGGTACACTTAAGTGATCCCACGCACGGGAGGAGAAAACAATGAAAGCGATTTTAATTCTGGCGGCGCTGATGCCGCTCGGCGTTTTAGCACAGCCGATCAATATCGATAATAATCCCAACCAGCCGGGATACGTGGTGCCCAGCCAGCAGCGGATGCAGAATCAGATGCAGGTCCAGCAACAGCAGCAGCAAAGCATGTTAAAGCAGGACCTGAACAACCAGACCCGCACGCAGCAGCAGCATTTGCAAAATCAGCTGAAGACCAATCAGCAGCGCGCGGCGCAGGGCGGTAATCTCAATGCGCAGCCGCAAGTGCTGCCAAATAACAACGGCGGGATGCTGCGGCAGACCAACCCGTAAAGATCGTCCGCCGCAAGTCAGTCTTAAGGCTGGAAATTCGGCCCGATGACATCAATGGCATCGGTGCAGATGCAATCTACGCCCCAGCGCAGCAGCTCCGCGGCGCGCTGGGGTTTATTGACCGTATACACCAGAATATGCAGGCCGGCGTCTTTCAGGCTCGCCACCCGCGGCGCATCCAGCAGCTTGTGGTTGAGGTGAATCGACACGCAGCCCAGCCGGGTGGTCAATTCGCGCCAGTCATCGCGCCACTCATCCAGCAACAGCCCGCGCGGCAGTTCGGGCGCCGCTTCCTGCGCCGCTTCCAGCGCATCAATTTCAAAGGATGACAGTAGCGGCGCGGTCATACCGGCCCACAATTCGCGCGCGGCCAGCGCCACCGTTTTGCCGGTCTGCGGCCCCTGCCCGGTAGTCGGCTTAATTTCGATATTCGCCATCATACCGTGACGGCGGCAGCGCTCCGCCACCTGGGAGAGAAGCGGCAGCGGTTCACCCTTAAATTCACGGCTGTACCAGTTGCCGGCATCGACTTTCAGCAGATCGTCCCACGCCAATTCGCCCGCCACGCCCCAGCCGTTGCTGGTACGCTCGAGATTATCGTCATGCAGCAGAAAGATCTGCCCGTCCTTTGATAACTTAGCGTCAAATTCAATCATCGTGTGCCCGTAGCGGGCGCCGACATCGATAGCCGCCAGGGTGTTCTCCGGCGCCAGTTTACCGCCGCCACGATGGGCGACGATGCGGGGATAAGGCCAGTTACTCATGCGCGTTGTCCTGTTTCACCATCAAAGAGGTGCAGATGTTCCAATGGCAGATGCAACCATAGCGTGCTGCCGCCCGCCGGGCGCTGCTGATGCGGTAGTCTGACCACCAGCTTCTGCTCGCCCCAGCGCCCGTGGGCGAGGTTATCGGCACCTAAAATTTCCAACGTATCCATCAGCAGCGGAGTGCCGCCTTGCGCCTGTGAGCTTAAGATAAAATGCTCCGGGCGGATACCCAGCGTCATTTTACGCCCGGCGTAGCGCCGATGCTCGTGATTCATCGGCAACTGTATGCCGCCTTCCAGCTCAAAGCGGCCGCCATCATCGCTCACCCGCCCTTCCAGCAGATTCATCGCCGGGCTGCCGATAAAGCTTGCCACAAAGCGGCTGGCGGGTTTTTCGTAGACTTCAACCGGCGTACCGATCTGCTCGGCGACGCCTTTGTTCATCACCATCACCCGCTGGGCGAGAGTCATCGCCTCAACCTGATCGTGGGTAACGTACAGCGAGGTGGTCTTCAGGCGGCGGTGCAGTTGCTGTAACTCAAGGCGCATTTGCACGCGCAGCTTGGCGTCGAGGTTCGACAGCGGTTCGTCGAACAGGAATACCGCCGGGTCGCGCACGATGGCGCGGCCCATCGCCACGCGCTGGCGCTGGCCGCCGGAAAGTTCGCGCGGGCGGCGTTTCAGCAGACCGTCCAGCTCAAGAATGCGCGCCGCCTCCTGGACGCGTTCGGCGATCAATCCCTTGCCCATACCGCGAATTTTCAGCCCCCACGCCATGTTCTCTTCCACGCTCATATGCGGATAAAGTGCATAGTTCTGGAATACCATCGCGATACCGCGATCTTTCGGCTCCATCTCGGTCACGCGCTTGCGGTCAATCCACACATCGCCGCTGGTCACCCGTTCCAGACCGGCTACCATGCGCAGCAGCGTCGATTTGCCGCATCCCGACGGGCCGACCATGACGATAAATTCTCCATCCGCCACGTCCAGCGTTAACGGTTGAATAACCTGGGTTTTGCCATCCCAGCTTTTGGTTACTGCTTGTAGTTTTAAACCAGCCATTTTATTTCTCACTATCGACCAGGCCACGCACAAACGCGCGCTGCATGGCTAAAACGATGACAACCGGCGGGATCAGGGTCAGCAGCATCGCCGCCATCACCTGATTCCACTGGGTAGTACCTTCGCCGGTGGCAATCATGCCTTTAATACCGGCGACGGCGGTGCCAAGATTCACATCCTGAATAATCAGCAGCGGCCACAGATATTGGTTCCAGCCGTAGATAAAGGTGATCACAAACAGCGCCGCGAGATTGGTTTTCGATAGCGGCAGCACGATGTCGCGGAAAAAACGCATCGGCGAAGCGCCATCGATGCGCGCCGCTTCAATCAGCTCGTCCGGCAGGGTCATAAAGAACTGGCGGAACAGGAAAGTGGCGGTCGCCGACGCCATCAGCGGCAGCGTTAACCCGGCGTAGCTGTCGAGCATTTTGAGGTTGGCGATCACTTCCACCGTCGGGAAAATACGCACCTCAACCGGCAGCATCAGGGTAATAAAGATCATCCAGAAGAACAGGTTACGCAGCGGAAAGCGGAACCAGACGATGGCGAAAGCGGAGAGCATCGATACGACGATTTTGCCTACCGTGATACCGAACGCCATGATGAAACTGTTGAGCATCATCAGCCAGAACGGCGCGCTGTTAGCGCCGACCCCGTTAACCCAGATGGTCTTCATGTTCTCCAGCAGATGTCCGCCGGGGATCAGCGTCATCGGCGTTTCGAATACCGATTTGTTATCCAGCGTCGCCGCCACAAAGGCGACGTACAGCGGGAATAGAATGACGGCAATGCCCAGAATCAGCATGGTGTGGCTGAAAATCGTCAGCCCGCGACGGTTCTCAATCATTGGTAACGCACCTTACTTTCGACGTAACGGAACTGCACCACCGTCAACATAATGACAAGGAACATCAGCACCACCGACTGCGCGGCGGAAGCGGAAAGGTCGAGACCGGCAAAGCCTTCGCGATAGATTTTGTAAATCAGCGTGGTGGTCGCCTGTACCGGGCCGCCGGCGGTCGCGGCATCGATCACCGGGAAGGTGTCGAAGAAGGCGTAAACCAGGTTGACCACCAGCAGGAAGAAGCTCACCGGCGCAATCAGCGGCAGCGCCAGCTTGAAGAAGCGGCGAATCGGCCCGGCGCCGTCAATGGCGGCGGCCTCCACCAGCGAACGCGGGATCGACTGCAGCGCGGCGAAGAAGAACAGGAAGTTATAGCTAATCTGCTTCCATACCGAGGCGAAGACCACCAGAAACATCGCCTGGCCGCTGTGCTGCGCATGGTTCCAGTCGTAACCCAACTCGCCGAGGAAATGGGTAATCAGCCCGCGTCCTGGATTGAAGAGGAAGATCCACAACACCGCGGCGACGGCGGGCGCCACGGCGTAGGGCAACAGCATCAGCGTCTGATAGAAGCGGCTGCCGCGCACCACGTAGTCAACCAATGCGGCGAAGAATAGCGAAATCAACAGCCCGCTGACGGTGACCAGGGTGCTGAATTTGATGGTGGTCCAGAACGAGTCAAGATAGTACGGGTCATGGAACAGCGTGACAAAGTTTTCCAGGCCGACAAACTGGCTCGACAGGCCAAACGGATCGACGCTCTGCAGCGAGTACCACAGCGCCTCGCCCGCGGGCCAGATAAAGAAAATAAGGGTGATAATCAGCTGCGGGGCGACCAGCACATAGGGCAGCCAGCGCGAGCGGAATACCGGACGGGATGATGACATTGAGATTTGGTTCCTGAACAATGCCGGGTGGCGGCTACGCCTTACCCGGCCTACATAGGGCACATCGTAGGCCCGGTAAGCGCAGCGCCACCGGGCAAGTTACAGATTACGATTTGGTCGCTTGCTCGAAGCGGCGCAGCAGCTGATTACCGCGCTCAACGGCGGAATCCAGCGCCTGTTGCGGGGTTTTCTTACCGGTCCACACGCTTTCCAGCTCTTCATCAACGATGGTGCGGATTTGCGGCATGTTGCCCAGACGCAGGCCCTTGGTGAACGGCAACGGCGGCTTGTTCAGCATCTGGCGGGTGGCGATATCGGCGCCCGGGTTCTTATCATAGAAACCTTGCTGACGAGTCAGATCGTAGGCTGCGGTGGTAATCGGCAGATAACCGGTTTTCTGGTGCCACTCGGCGGCGTTCTCCGGTTTGGTCAGGAAGTCGAGGAACTTCGCCACGCCGGTATAGGTGTCTTTGTCTTTACCCTGCATCACCCATAGGCTGGCCCCGCCGATGATGGCGTTCTGCGGCGCGCCTTTAACATCGGCGTCGTAAGGCATCATGCCGACGCCGTAGTTAAATTTCGCGTACTGACGAATATCGGCCAGCGAGCCGGATGAGGCGGTAGTAATCGCGCAGTCGCCGTTATAGAACTTCTCGGTGGATTCATCTTTACGCCCGAAGTAGCTGAAATCGCCCTTCTTGTTCATCTCTTCGAGCAGGGCGATATGTTTCACCTGCTCCGGCTTGTTGAACTCAAGTACCGCGTCGGTGCCGTCAAAACCGTTATTTTTCGTGGCGACCGGCAGGCCGTGCCAGGCGCTGAAGTTTTCAATCTGGATCCAGCCCTGCCAGCCGCTGGCGTAGCCGCACTTCATCCCGGACGCTTTCAGCTTCGCGGTGTAGGCCGCCAGGTCCTGCCAGGTTTTCGGCGGCTGCTCAGGGTCTAAGCCCGCTTTCTTGAAGGCGTCTTTGTTGTAGTACAGCACCGGCGTGGAGCTGTTAAACGGCTGGGAGAGCAGATGGCCGGTTTTTGAATCGGTGTAATAACCGGACACCGTCGGCACGAACTGCGATTCATCGAACTTAATACCCGCATCGCTAAAGACCTGGTATACCGGCTTAATGGCTTTTGACGCCATCATGGTGGCGGTACCAACTTCATACACCTGCAAAATCGCCGGCGCGTTGCCGGTACGGAAGGCAGCGATACCGGCGCTCAGGCTCTGCTCGTAGTTGCCCTTGTACACAGGAACAATTTTGTAATCCGGGTTGGCCGCATTGAAACGTTGCGCCAGAGAATCAACTTCTTTACCCAGTTCCCCTTCCATTGAGTGCCAGAACGGGATGGTGGTTACTGCCAGCGCCTGACCGGCAAATGCCAGGCTCAGCGCCAGTCCTAAAGCTGTATGTCGTAACGATATCATCGGTTATCTCTCTTGTTGTTCCGGATGCGCGATTTCACGCGTTTTATGCTCGCGGGGTAACATGACATGTTCGAATTACAGAAAAATAACTTTTTTATTACAAAAAAAAGATAGTAACGGGTCAGTGAGA
>CABUCP010000131.1 GCA_902490055.1 uncultured Klebsiella sp.
GTCTGGGGCGTCCAACCAACGGGTTATATGCGCTGTTCTGTAAAATTTTTCGCTGAGCGCTTTAAGAATAAATACTTTGGTTATATCGACTTACGTCGAATGGGATGAAATATGGACGAACAAAAAGGTCGCGGTCGGGGGATGTTCTTCACCGTATACCGATTACTCTTTGTACTACTTAGTTTTGGCATTGGGATTTTCTTAACTATCTGGGGTGGTAAACTTCTCTCGCTGGGCGGCAGCGCCTGGTATCTGTTAGCCGGTCTGGCTTATCTCATCATCGCCGTTGGCTACTTCACCCGTAGTCGATACGCGCTTCCTCTTGCTGTGATGACCTTTTTGTTGACTCTGGTCTGGGCGCTGTACGAAGTGCAGCTCAGCTACTGGGGATTGATTCCGCGCCTGGTGGTACCCGCGCTAATGCTGATGCTGGCCCTGTGGCTGACGACGGCGATGCCGGTGGTCCGCGCCCGCGTCCGTCTCGCAAACTGGAGCGCATCGGTTATCTTTATCGCGCTGCTGGCGACGTTGGTTTCGGCGTTCTATCCGCACGGTGGCATCCATAATGGCGTGGTGAAAGCGGCAAGCGATAAAACCCCGACGCTGGCAGCGAAAAGCGACAACTGGGAGTTCTTTGGTCGTGATGCCTCCGGCACCCGTTTTGCGCCTTATGACGATATTACCCCGGAAAACGTGCACAAGCTGAAAGTCGCCTGGACCTACCATACCGGCCGCCGTCTGACCGGCCCGGCGATCGGCGTTGACGAAAACACGCCGCTGCAAATTGGCGATACGTTGTATTCCTGTACCCCGCTCAACGTGGTGACCGCCATTGATGCCGATACCGGCAAGGCGCGCTGGCGTTTTGATCCGCACGCGCAGACGGCGGAACACGTCACCTGCCGCGGCGTGGGGTACTATGATGTGCAGAGCGACGATACGCTCAGCGCGGAAGAAAAGGCCAGTCCGGCGCTGCAGCAGTGCCCGCAGCGGATTCTGGTTTCGACCGTTGACGCGCGCCTGCTGGCGCTGAATGCGAAAACTGGCGAACTGTGCGAAGACTTCGGCGACCACGGTAGTGTCGATCTGAAGCAGGGCATGGGCGACACCGAAAACAGTAAACGGTATCACCCGACCTCGACGCCGGTGATCATGGGGCATATTGCGGTGCTGGGCGGTTGGGTGCGCGATATTGTGCACGGCGAGCCATCCGGCGTGGTGCGCGCATTCGACGTCCGTAACGGTAAAGTGGTCTGGGCCTGGGATGTCGGCCAGCCGGAAAATATTACCGACCCGGAAAAAGGCCGCGTTTATACGCTCGAAACGCCAAACGTCTGGACTATCCCGGGCTTTGATAAAGAGCTGAATCTGGTCTATTTGCCAACCGGCAACGGTCCGCCGGACTATTGGGGCGGCGATCGTAATGAGGCCAAAGAGAAATATGGCTCCGCGGTCGTGGCGGTCGATGCCAGCACCGGCGAGACCAAATGGGTGTTCCAGACCGTTCACCACGATATCTGGGATTATGACCTGCCGTCGCAGCCTGTTCTGTTCCACATGAAGAACGAGCAGGGCGAGGACGTCCCGGTTCTGATTCAAACCACCAAAACCGGGCAGATTTACGTTCTCGATCGCCGTACCGGTAAACCGGTAACCCGCGTTGAAGAGTTGCCGGTAGCCCATCAGGGCGCGGAAGGTGAACGACTGTCAACCACCCAGCCTTTCTCCACCGGCATGCCGCAGCTTGGCGTTGAACCGTTGAGTGAGAAATCGATGTGGGGCGTGACGCCGTTCGACCAGTTGATGTGCCGTATCGATTTCAAAGAATCGACCTATCTGGGGATGTATACGCCGCCGTCAGAGAAACCGTATATCGAGTGGCCAAGCCTGCTGGGCGGCATGAACTGGGGCGGCATCACCATTGATGAACGTACCGGCACGCTGTACGTCAACGATATGCGTATGCCGCTGCGGATGTCGCTGGTGCGTAAGGAAGACATGGCGAAATACAAAGTGTCGACCGACGAAGTCCCAGGCTTTATGGGAACCGTGCGTCCGCAAATCGCTGGCCCTTACGGCGGCGTTCGCATCGATATCCTGCAATCCGCGCTGGGCGTGCCGTGCAATACTCCGCCGTTCGGCACGATGAGCGCTATCGATCTCAATAGTCGCCAACTGCTGTGGCAAGTGCCGATGGGCTCGGTAGAAGATACCGGTCCGCTGGGGCTGAAAACCCATCTGCATATCCCGCTGGGAATGCCGACGCTTGGCGGCCCGACATCCACCGCCTCTGGCCTGGTGTTCTTCGCCGGCACTCAGGATAACTACCTGCGCGCGCTGGATTCCGCCAGCGGTAAAGAGCTGTGGCGCGCTCGCCTGCCGGTCGGCGCGGTAGCGGCTCCGCTGGTCTACAAATCACCGAAAACCGGTAAAGAGTACGTGCTGATTTCAGCCGGCGGCGCCAGCCATTCTCCGGATGTCGGCGACGATATCATCGCCTACGCGCTGGAGGATTAATCCCGGAGATGTTGAGCCCATGGTTACCGGCAGTTTCAGCCAGCAGGGCGGATAAATTAACGGCTGGCCGTACGGACCGTAGGCGGATAAGGCGCAGCCGCCATCCGGCATAAACGCCAGTCTATATGTTATCAGCCATCTGTAAGTGCAACGGTTGCATGAGGTTTATCATCAATCTCTAACCGCCCCTCGGGGCGGTTTTTTGTTGGGTCGCATCTGGATTATTGAATTATCATCCCGGTAAGATGCAGTTGACAGCATGGACGTGCAAGCACGATTATGCTCCTTGTTGCTCGATCATGAATTTAAAGGAGTTATAATGCTCGATTATGCGGCTTTCCCTCAACAACGGCGATCGTTGATATGCCAGATTCTACAGGAAGACGGTAGGGTGATTTGTGCCGATCTCGCCCAGCGATTGCAGGTGTCAGAACATACCATTCGTCGCGATCTCCATGAATTGAGCAAAGACGGCTATTGCAAGAAAGTCTATGGCGGCGCGGTGATGACCCTACCGGAGTCGGCGGATTATAGCGAGCGTAAAGCCCGGAATACCGCAATAAAGAGCAGGATTGCGCAGAAGTGCGCGCAGCTGGTGAAACCGGGCGGCTGTATTTTTATCGATACCGGTACCACCAATCTGGCGATGGCGGAAGCGCTGCCGGGGGAGCTGGCGTTAACCGTGGTCACTAATTCCCCGGAGATCGCCGCAGTGCTGCTGAAAAAACCGCGCTATGACGTGATTATGCTCGGCGGCCAGGTTCACCGCGCTGCCGGCGGTTGCGTCGGCGCTTCGGCGGTGGCTCAGGTGCAGGGCGTTCTTTTTGATCAGGGGTTTATCGGCGGCTGCGCGATGGCACCGGAATCGGGGCTCACCGGCTTCGATCACGCCGACTGCGAATTCAAAAAAGCAGTTATCAAACAGTGCAGCGAAATTATCATCGGCCTGACTTCCGATAAGATCCCCGCCGTGGCGCGCTTTGTAGTGGCGGAAAGCAGCGCCATTGATGTCCTGGTGATAGAAGAAAATATCAGTCGTAAATACCGTGATGCCTTCCGCGAACATGATATCCGTATTTATACCGTCTAGCCGCAGCGGCAAAACCGATCGAATTATTAATTTGAGAAAATGCGTCTATCACTTTGATAAAAACGGCGCTGAAATTCCGCCAGCGTGCAGGCTGGCGCGGCAGACGCGCCGCTTTTCCCCCGCTTTTGCCGAGTTTTGCGCGGCGACTCACAAAAAACAACCTCAACCAGCACCCCTTTGATTTCTGGCACAAATCTTGGATTTGTTGTCGTTAAGGTTTTTCCCACGGGCTATGGATAACGCCGCGTTTGGCGGGTCCGGGATGGCCAGCAACGGACAATCATTGAGGGGACTGTTTATGTGTGCTTCACCTTCAGCGCCGCTACGGCGCGTGGATGGATTGGCGAAAGTCAAAGGAACGGCCATTTATGGCGACGATATTACTTTACCCGGCATGCTCTACGGCGTCTGCCGCTTTGCCGATATTCCGGCCGGGAAAATTGAAGCGATCGATCTTAGCGAGGCGCTGAGCGTTGAAGGGGTCGTTAAAATCGCGACCTGGCAGGATATTCCCGGCACCCCGGTCGTGGGGATCATCGTCAAAGATTACCTGCCTATCGTTAAAGATGAAGTGGTGTTCCATGGCGATGTGGTTGCGGTGGTCGCGGCAACCAGCTATGAAGCCGCCTGCGCGGCGGCGGATAAAATCCACGTGCGTTACGCGCCTTATCCCCCGCTCACCGACGTCGAGGCCGCGCTGGCGCCGGACGCGCGGCGTATACACCCGGAACGCAGCGACAATATCGCCGCCCATCACCACACCGTAAAAGGCGATATTGCCAAAGGTTTCGCTGCCGCCTCTCATATAATTGAACGTGAATATGAAGTCGGGTTTCAGGAGCACGCGTATATTGAGCCAGAGGTGGTGCTGACCTGGCTTGATCCTACCGACGGCAGCCTGGTTATCTCCGGTTCCATTCAGAATCCGCACCGGGTGCGCAGCTTTGTGGCTAAATTTATGGGCTGCCCGCAGAGCCAAATCAACGTTAAGCGCGCGGTGATGGGCGGTTCGTTCGGCGGTAAAGATGACATTATCGATCACCTGGCCTGCCGTTCGGCATTGATGACCCGTTTGACCGGCAGCCCGGTGAAATTTACCTACACCCGCGAGCAGTCGATTATCGAAAGCTGCAAGCGTCACCCCTATAAGATGAAGTACCGGGCGGGGGTGGATAACGGCGGGCGGATTCTGGCCATCAAAATCGATATTCTCGCCGACAGCGGCGGCTATGCAGCGTCATCGCCGTTTGTGACCTGGCGATCTTCGGTGCAGGCGGCGGGGCCGTATAACATTGAAAACGTGCTTATCGACGTGAAAGCCGTCTATACCAATAACAGTTATACCTCGGCGATGCGCGGTTTCGGTTCGCCGCAGGTGGTCTATGCCAATGAATCCTTTATGGATGAGATTGCCGAAACGCTCAATCTTTCGCCGGTAGCGGTTCGTGAAGTTAACGCGCTACGCCAGGGAGATACCTCGGTAACCGGCCAGCGCTTTGATAAACATACCGTTTCGGCGATTGAAGTCCTGAATAAAGCGGTGAATGCCTCGGAATTTGAGGCAAAACGCCAGCACTATCGCGAGTTAAATCAAAAAGGCGGCGTTTATCGCTACGGTATCGGCATGGCGCTGAGCTATCGCGGCTGCTCCATCGGCGCGGAAGGGGTCGACACTTCGACGGCGCTGATTCAGGTGAATGAGGACGGCAGCGTTAACCTGGCGACATCGGTATCGGAAAACGGTCAGGGGTTGCAGACCGCGATGTCGCTGATCGCCGCGGAAGCCTTTGGTATCCCGTTATCGGAACTGCATTTTATGGAACCGCCGACCTCGGTTATCGGCGACGGCGGATCGACCGCGGCGACCCGCGGCACGATGGTCGGCGGCGGGGCGATTCTCGACGCGGCTGACAAGATCAAGCGTCGTATTCTCAGCGTGGTCGGCGACAGCATCGGTACCCATGAGCTGAGCGAAACGCGGTGGCAGGATGGTTTTATCATCAACATCCACGATAGCGAACGGCGCATTGACTTTAAAACTGCGGTCAACAAAACCAAATGGGCCAGCGTCAGCCTGACCGAATACGGCTGGTTCGTGCCGCCGCCGATCCACTGGGACGAAGAAAAGGGCTGCGGCAGCCCGTACTTCACCTGGGTCTACGGCTGCCAGGTGGCTGAGGTACGCGTCAACACCAGCACCGGCAAGACCGATCTGCTGCACGTTACCGCCGCACATGACGTTGGCCGGGTACTCAACCCAGTAGGGTTTGAAGGGCAGGTTTACGGTGGCGTGGCCCAGGGCTTTGGCTACGCGCTGTTGGAAGATTTTAATATTGAAAATGGTCAGGTGAAGTCGGAAAACTTCGACAGCTATCTGCTGCCGACGATGAAAGATATTCCGCCGATGACGGTGATCGGCGTAGAGAACCCGGACATCGCCGGGCCGCTGGGGGCGAAGGGGATCGGCGAGCCCGCTACCGAACTGGCGGCTGCAGCTATCAATAACGCCGTCAGTTTTGCGCTGGAAACGCGGTTTAATAAATTACCGCTGACTCTCGAACAGGTGATTCTCGGCTACAACCTGAAGAAGCCGGTTCGCCAGAGTGAAATGATGCTGGAGGCGGAGAACAAGAAGCAGGTGCTGCGCCTCACTGATGTAGAAGTTAGCCGGCCGAAAAACCTGCAGCAGGCGCTGGCCCTGTTGGCGAATGATGGCGTGACGGCGATTGCCGGCGGTACCGATGTTATCGTTCAGGGGCGCCTGCAAACCCGCGCGATGCGGCTGGTGGATATTTCCCATCTGCCAGAACTGACGCAGGTGAGTGAAGATCCCGTCACCCATGAGGTCGTCATCGGCGGGGCGATGACCTTTAATCGCATTACCGACCATCCGCTGCTACGCGAACGTTATCCGCTGCTAGTGCAGGCCTGCCATACCGTCGGTTCGCATCAGATCCGTAACCGTGCCACCATTGGCGGCAATATCGTCAATGCCGCGCCCTGCGGGGATTCCATTCCACCCGCAATTCTCTATGACGCGCGTATCGAGCTGCGTTCGTTGAATGGCGTGCGGACTCTTGGGCTGGCCGAGTTTTTACTCTCCGGCTATAAAACCCAACGTCAGGCGGATGAACTATTGACCAAAGTGATACTGCCGCCGCCGGCGCGCCCGCAGGCTAAAGGTTTCTATCACCAGTTAGGACGGCGTAACGCGCTGAATATTACTCGTCAGAGCCTGAGCGCACTGCTGGATTTTGCCGATGATGGCACGGTGAGCTACTGCCGGCTGGTGGACGGCGCGCTGTTCAGCAAGCCGCAGCGGCTGCTGGATATTGAGCGCTGCCTGCTGGGTAAACCGTTAAACAGCGACAGTATCAACAGCGCCTGTGAGGTGCTGGATAAGCTTATTTATGCCGCTATCGGCAAGCGCTGGTCGGCGGCCTATAAGCAGCCGGTCTTCGTCAATATGTTCCGCGACATGATGGCCGAGGCGCAGCAGGCGTCAGGAATTTAATGATGATTCAGGGCGCGTGGCGCCCTGTACAGGATAAAGCAATGAGCACAATTAAAGTGAAGGTGAACGGCAAACTGGTGGAAGCAACAGTGGCAGGTAATATGCGGTTATTGGATTTGGTGCGCGATACGCTGCACCTGACCGCCACCAAAGAGGGATGTTCGATTGGCGAATGCGGCGCCTGCACGGTGCTGATGGACGGTAACGCCGTTTGTTCTTGCCTGGTGCTGGCTGAACAGTGTGATGAAACGGAGATCGTCACGCTGGAAGGCTTAAATGATAATCCGATTACCCAGAAGCTCCAGGATGCTTTCATTGAGAAGGGCGGCGTGCAGTGTGGATTTTGCACTCCAGGGGTGTTGGTTAGCGCCACCGAGTTGTTAACCAAAGAACCAAACCCCAGCGAAGCGCAGTTGAAGGATGTATTAGAAGGAAATATGTGCCGCTGTACCGGCTACCAGCCGATTATTGACTCCATTCAACACGCGATTAAATCGTAATCTTAATACCGAGCTACAGCGTTGTGCGGTTGGGTAGCCCGGAGAAGGCGCAACGCGCCGCCTGCGGGGAAAATCCCCGGTGGCGCCAGCGCTTACCGGGGCTACAGCGCTGTGTGATTGGGTAGCCCGGAGAAGGCGCAACGCGCCGCCTCCGGGGAAAATCCCCGGTGGCGCTAGCGCTTACCGGGGCTACAGCGTTGTGCGAATAGGTAGCCCGGAGAAGGCGCAATGCGCCGCCTCCGGGAAAATCCCCGGTGGCGCTAGCGCTTACCGGGGCTACAGCGCTGTGTGATTGGGTAGCCCGGAGAAGGCGCAAC
>CABUCP010000132.1 GCA_902490055.1 uncultured Klebsiella sp.
GATT
The DNA here is from genome assembly GCA_902490055.1 of uncultured Klebsiella sp. Taxonomy (GTDB): domain Bacteria; phylum Pseudomonadota; class Gammaproteobacteria; order Enterobacterales; family Enterobacteriaceae; genus Klebsiella. Next base: position 5 of record CABUCP010000132.1, read on the forward strand.
CAAATGCGGTATCGTCGGTTTGCCCAACGTCGGCAAATCCACCCTGTTCAATGCGCTCACTAAAGCGGGTATTGAAGCGGCCAACTTCCCGTTCTGTACCATCGAGCCGAACACCGGTGTCGTACCGATGCCCGATCCGCGTCTGGACAAACTCGCCGAGATCGTCAAGCCGCAGCGCATCCTGCCGACAACCATGGAATTCGTTGATATCGCCGGCCTGGTAAAAGGCGCGTCCAAGGGCGAAGGTCTGGGTAACCAATTCCTGACCAACATCCGTGAAACCGAAGCGATCGGTCACGTGGTTCGCTGCTTCGAAAACGACAATATCATCCACGTTGCGGGTAAAGTCGATCCGGCCGAAGATATCGATGTTATCAACACCGAACTGGCGCTGTCCGACCTCGATACCTGCGAACGCGCTATTCACCGCGTTTCCAAGAAAGCGAAAGGCGGCGATAAAGACGCTAAGGCCGAGCTGGCCGCGCTGGAAAAATGCCTGCCGCAGCTGGAAAACGCCGGCATGCTGCGTGCGCTGGACCTGAGCAAAGAAGAGAAAGAAGCGATCCGCTACCTGAGCTTCCTGACCCTCAAGCCAACCATGTACATCGCTAACGTCAACGAAGACGGCTTTGAGAACAACCCGTACCTCGATCAGGTTCGCGCGATTGCCGAACAAGAAGGTTCCGTGGTCGTTCCGGTTTGCGCCGCCGTTGAAGCCGACATCGCCGAGCTGGACGACGAAGAGCGCGACGAGTTCATGGCCGAGCTGGGCCTCGAAGAGCCGGGTCTGAACCGCGTGATCCGCGCCGGTTACGCCCTGCTGAACCTGCAGACCTACTTCACCGCCGGGGTGAAAGAAGTTCGCGCGTGGACCATCCCGGTCGGCGCCACCGCACCGCAGGCCGCGGGTAAAATTCACACCGACTTCGAAAAAGGCTTCATCCGCGCCCAAACCATCGCCTATGAAGATTTCATTGCCTTCAAAGGCGAACAAGGGGCAAAAGAAGCCGGTAAGATGCGTGCGGAAGGGAAAGACTATATCGTCAAAGATGGCGACGTCATGAACTTCCTGTTTAACGTCTAATCCGACAGCGTTAGCGGCATGGCCTGATAAAGGGAACATGCCGACCAGCGCGATAAAATCCACGCCCCGGCGTGGATTTTACATTTTAACTCCGTGTGTCTTACTGGTTCTTCAGCGGCAGCAACGTCAGCCGGTTTTGGCTGGCCTCAATCACCCGCGCGTTATCCGGATCAAGCTCGTCGCGGGTCAGTACCAGCTTCCAGTCGTTTTTCGTCATATCCGGCGCGCGGAACAGCGCCACCACGGCAACGAACTGCGCCTGTTGATCCAGCGGCATCGTGAGGCTGAATGGCGTGCCCGGTTTGAGCACCAGACTGCGGCTGGCCACCCCTTCATCTTTCAGTACATCATCTCCTTCCGTCGCCAGTTGCTGGTAAACGGCCTTATCGAAGACTTTGCGATCGCTTAGCGCGTAGACCCGCAGCATTACCGGTTGAGAAGCGCTGTTATCCTCGCGGCGATCGGTGTTCAGCTCATCGCGGGCGTTAAAATCGAGACGTAGGGTTGTCACCTGACGGTAAAACACTGACTTTACGGCGGATGCAGTGCTGCCGCTGAGTTTCTGCGTCAGGCCGCAGCCCGCCAGCATGAATGGCAGCATAATCAGGGCAAATAGTTTAAGCAAAGTGGTATACAACACATTGATTTCCTTTCGATAATATTGCTGGCGGCATGCCATAATAGCCGCCCAATTCGGTGGTAAAGGTGGCAGGTAAATCGGGTGGAACAACCTCCCCCTCCATGCCCAGCACCCCGGTCATTCCGAGCATCAGCGGCGTTTCACCGAGAATCGGCGCGGGTAGCAGCTGAGTAGGAACCGTTAACGTTATTTTGGCCTTATAGCGCCAGCCGAGATAAACCCGCAGCAGGACGATAAAATCCGTATAGATTTGCCCTTCCGGCAACCAGCCTTCGGCCTCGGCGATGTCGTCGGTATGCAGCGCGATCAGTAGTTGGCTGACCACCTCGGTGGCCTCATCGCCGAGCATAGTGAAACCATCAAGCTGGAAATCCTCCTCAGCGTAAAACCCCAACGGCTGTTGCAGATACACCGTTCGCGGACAGTACGGCGTGACGGTCGTCCGCGTTAAGGGCGCCAGCAGGCGCACCAGCGCCTGAACGCCCTCTTCAGTGCGCGCCGGCAAACGCATGGTGCTCAGTAACGCCAAAAAACGCGATACCGGCGCGGCAATGTGCTGCGCGGTACCGGGGATCCCCAGCCCGATCAGCCCCAGTAAGCTCTGTGATGTCCGATCGCTGCCGCCGGCTTCAAAGGTGGCCGGATAAGAATATTTGCGCCAGATACGATAAAACTGGCTCATCATGCGGTGGTTAAAAATATCCAGAAACGCTTCCTGCGCCTCGTGCCCTTCTCTTTGCTGCGCAATGTCATCCAGCCAGGCGGTGGGCAGCGGCGAATCGACGCCGTACAGCCCCATAAAGGTGGTGCGCAGCGTCGGCGGCGCCTCGGGATGATCCTCATCATATTCCACCGCCTTAAGCTCGCTGACCGGAAAGCCCATCCCCGGATGCGGACGAAAGCGTACCGGGTCATCCGCCGGATCCAGCGTGCTGCCTAATGCCGGCGCGCCGGGATGCGATTTTTCCAGCAGTTGGCAGAAGCGGTAAAAATTGATGAGGTGGATATCCCGTTCAAGCCGGGGGCTCAGCCGGGAATGCGGCGCTTGTGGTTCTCCTGCCATTCGAGACGTTCTCCTGTGGGTTGCAGTATCAGAATCAGGCGGTTAAACAAGTGGATGTCGGTATACAGGGCGAAGAACCGGTTGAGCATCTCGCCAAACAGGCAGATATCGCCGCGCCCGGCAAAGCCGCTGCTGTCCAGCGTCACCTCGATCTGCACGCCGCGCAGAAAATGGCCCTCGGCAAAACGTTCCACCTCGCCGTGTCGCACCTCGACAATCGCCTGCAGGCGACGGCGGTTCATTTCATTATCCGTCCAGTCATAGAGCGCCAGCGCGCCGCGCAGTACTTCGGCGTTATCCATCATCCACAGGAAACTGCTGCCGAGGTGGCTCAGCACCCGCCAGTGAAAGCGATCCTGATCCGGTGGATAACACGGCAACGTCGGCGCGCTGAGATTGCGCACCTGGATGTGCGAAGCCGTGGATTTGGCTACCGTGTCCAGCAGCGTGCTTTGCAGCGCCCGCCGCGGCAGTTGGCCATTGGTGCCGACCAGGCTTAGCGACAGCGCTTCATTCGGCGGTACGCGATGGTTATCAAACGCCTCGCCGCCCAGCGTTAGCCAGGTATCATGCAGCCCGGAGGGGCCGCGCTTCACGCGGGTGTGGTAGTAATATTCCGGCGCATCGTGGCGTAACATGCCGCCTTTGTGGCGAAAACTGGTAAACGGCACATACACCTGATTGCCGGAAAGACGGGAAGAGGTGACGGAATCCACCGCATAGATTTCGGTATGCCCATCCTGAACGCGCATCGGGCGCAGCAGATATTCGCTTTGTAATGAATCCAGATGCAGCGGGTCCGACTCCAGCGGGAACAGGTTAATCACCGGGCTACAGTGTAAACGGAGATTTTTTTCTGCCAGCGCGTATTCCTGCAGCCAGGATGTGTCCAGCACCGCTTCTATTTCAAACCATTCCGGCGCCTCCGGAAACGCCAGATTATCCAATCCACACAGCGCTACCGACATGAATTTTTCGCGGAAGGTGAAATATTCCAACAGCAGCTGGTAACCGCTAAATCCGCCGCTCTGGGGCAGTAGCGCATCATCTTTACCAAAACCACAGGCGGCAAAATGGGCTGCCAGCGGCCGGCTGTCGATATCGCCCGCCAGGCGTATGCGAATGTTGGCCACATTCAGGGTCAACGCTTCATGCAGCGCGCAGGCCAGCGGCGCATCGGCATTCAGGTACAGCGGAAGACGGCTCAGGTCGAGCGTGCTCCAGTCCATCAGTGCGCCACACTCAAAGCGCAAACAAATCGCCGAGCGCCCATCGGCCTGCGTGCTGACGCCGGCGCGGGAGAGCGTGAGCGGCAACAGGGTTAGCGGCTGGGTGGTGGTGTAGCGACAGCGGGTGCCCGTCTCGCCGACGGGTCGGGAGAGCACTTCTGTTCCCTTTTCGAGCCGCTGCGGCTCCTTCATCTCCCGCCAGTTAACGCTGAACTCCACCATCGCCAGCGACGGGATAGTGCGCAAATAGTGCGGCCAGATCATGCTCACCAGCCCGCCGGTCAGCTCCGGCAGGTCGTCGTCGAGCTTTTCGCGTAGTCGGCCCATCAGGAAAGCGAAACCCTCAAACAGGCGTTCCACATAAGGGTCGCGGGCGCCGGCTTTATCAAGGTTTAACGCCGCGGCGCGGTCGGGATGAGCGCGGGCAAATTCCTCGCCCGCCTCGCGCAGATAGCGCATTTCAGCGTCAAAATAACGCAAGGTTAAATCATCCATGGCATGTCTCAAATATCAGGGAAGGAAAGCTGCCAATAAAGCAGCGCCAGTACGATAAAAGCGCGCGCTTATTCTTCTGCGTCGCTGTCGGAAAAGGCTTCGGCGCGGGAGGGATCCACGTTGAAGATCTGCGCCGGCAGCGTGAAACCGCGCAGCTTCAGCAACGCCAGCGGGCCGTCGCCCAGTTCCGTGCGCAGCAGCCACTGCAGTTGCCGGTTATCCGGCGCGTTAAGCGTCAGGCGGAACAATCCATCGCCGATCGGCTGGCGTTTCATTCTCTCCAGCATTCGCAGCGTTCCCCATGGGCCGCTATCATTGGCCAACAACCGGGCGCCCGCCGCCGTTGAACTCCAGGTCAGCATCGCCCCGGGTTTGTTGACGGTTCCCGGCCAGCGGAAACTTTTCCATTCGGCAAGTTGGTTAAAATAGTGCAGCTTCTGGCCATCAAGGGTGAGCTGCGTCTCGACGATATCCGGAGTCGCTACCCCCATCAGTTCAAAGCCCATCCCCTGACTACCGTCGGTAAACAGAATGTCGGACAAGGTACTTAGTTGATTAATCGCCTTCAGGAATGCCGGATTGAAGGTCAGCCCCTGGCTATGCGCGCTATCGGCCGCCCAGCGGTTGCCCTCCCGGTTGAGCACGCCGCCCAACTGGCCGGCGAGGAATTGATCGACCCGCCCGCTATCGCGACGAATAAATGACGCCAGCATTGGCAGCGAGACATCGTTTTTTCCGGCGGCAAACGGATAGCGACCGTCAAAGGCCGAATGCCAGTTGGCAACTATCGAGCGCTGCCAGGCCTCGTTCAGGCTGGCCGCCGACGGCTGCAGCACCGTTTCCCAGGCCTGGGTCAATGGCTGAACGAACATCGTCTGACCAAACCCGCTCCACTCCTCGCCGAGGCTGGCCGCCACCAGGCTGCCGTACTCCTGGGTATCGGTCAGATCGACGCTTTTGCCCTGAAACACGGTCTGCGCCAGCTGCTGCATCATCGCCTGCGGATCGGGGGCGTTCGCCACCTGCTGCAGCCGGAGGCGCACGCGGGTCAGGCGCGTCAGCCAGGTCTGCAAACTGAGCGTGTTGTCGGCCGCGACCACGCTGCGGGCCGTGTTTTTCCCCATCAGCGCCAGCAGCGGCCCGAAGGTACTGTCCAGCGGCCCACTCGCTCCGCCGGCCTGCTGGTCGATAATCGGCTGCTTATCCTTATCGAGAAGATTTTTTGCCGATTTCACCAGTGAATCCGCCACTCCCTCACGCTGCTGCCCGGTCTGCCCCTGGTACGCCAGGGTATTCATCAGCGCGATGAGCGGTGACTGACGAACGTCGCCGGCCAGCGTCAGCTGATCGGTCACATCGGCAATATTGCGCGCCGGGTTCAACCGGATGCTATTGAGAAAGCCCAGCCATGCGCCGGAGAAATCGGTGAAGTAGCGATCGGTCAGCCGCTGTTTCAACGCCTCCGGGGAGACATCGCCGCTGACCGTCCGCCGGCTATCGCTCAACACCCAGTCGATCTCGTCGCGCCGCGAGGCCACCGCCTTGTCAATCGCTTCGCGAACGCCGCCCTCCCACGCCTGACGGGTGAACATTCCCGGGACCACCTCTTCAGTGCTGAATAGACGGCTGGCATTGGTTTGCGGCGTCATGTCTTCCAGCATCATGTCGGCATAGTTGCGGCGCACCTGTACCAGCATGTTCTCATAGAGCGTGCTTTCGGCGTTGCGCCGGCCGATTTGCTCTAATAGCACCTGACGTACCTGCGTCACCAGCGCGGCATCCGGGGTGATTTTCCACGCCGGTTGTGAAGGTAAGTTGCGCATGTAGAAAGCCCATAAATCAGGAGCGATGCTCTGCCACAACGCCGGCGCAATACCCTGACGCTCGCTCTGCGCGGCGGTCATCACCTGGCGATAAAAGGCCGCATCGGCTTTATCCGGCCGCGCCATCATCAGATACGCCTTCAACTGGTCATAGCCTGCTTTCGCCAGCTGCGCCCGCTGCGGGCTACGCGGCGGCAGGTTTGCCAGCGCGCTCAGCTGCCGGGTTAACGCCTGCGCCGCAGCATCGCGGATCAGGCGGTTGTTGGCCTGCGCATACCACGGCAATAGCGCAGCAGAAAGCGGCGCATTGTGATTAAGACCGAAACGCTGATACCAGGGCGCGCCGTCGGTAAGCTGATGGTGTAACCGCCCGATATCGTTGCGCAGTACCTGCAAATCAATCAGCTGTTGGTCGTTAACGACGGGGCGCTGCAGTTGCTGCGCCCGCTGGGCGGCGCTAACAATCTGCTGGCGATTAAGCATAAAGGAGAGCAGGCTCCCCGCCGCCCACAGGGCAATCAGCGCCAGCAGGCTGACGCCAAGGGTCCGCCGCCATGCCACGCCCACCGGCACGCCACGCGCGCGGCCGCAGTCGGCAAGAATGCCCTGCCAGATTGCCGGCGCCGGCCAACGATGGGGATAGCGTTCCTTCTCCTTATCCGCCTGTTCATTCACCTGCAACGATGGGCTGAATAGCAGGCCGCGCAGCGGGATCGCTGGCAGGTGTTCGCTGAGCCACGGCGTCAGCAGCGCCTTCCAGCGAGGAATGCCGCTCTCCTGCAATCTTTTAGCGAAGCGCAGCAGGTAATCATGGGACGAGTCGGCGCATAGCTGCCGGGTGCCCTCTGCCAGCATGGCGGGCAGAATGGCGCGCAGCTGCTGTTCAACGTCCTGCGGGGTAGCCCGCGGCGGAAACAGCGCCCCCAGCGCCTGGGTAATGCGCGAATCCTGCGGCCAGTCGCTGTCATGCCGTTGCCACAGGTAAACCGGCGGCTGGTAACGCAGGATCTGCGCAACCTGCTCCAGCATATGCAACCCGCTATCCAGCGTCGCGGCCGTCGCCTGGAGGTTATCCAGCACCAGCACAATACCATCCAGCGGACGGCGGCGACGCAACCGGCGTAAGGCGCTGAGCCGGTCGTTATCCACTTTAGCTGACAGACTGCCGCCGTGAATCAACACCGTATTGCGCCCCTCGAGCCACTGCTGTTGCGCAAGGCCGGGAGCGATTGCGGTAATCTGCGCCGCTTCGCCAACAACCCATAGCAGGCGAACTTTATTGCGCCACATCAGGCCATAATGGCGACGAAGATAGCCCTTTAACGGATCAAACGGCGATGGCGCTTTTCCCTCGTTGATTAGAAATGGCAGCGTCTGCTGCTGTCGATCATCGGCTCGTTGTTTAACAAACAGGTGGTAGGCAATAAAACCCAGGGGCCAGAGGCAGAGGCCAAATACCCAGGACAGAGCACTGACGGTCATTATCTCGCGGATCGCCGCCCATTGCGGCGTGTGATGGGCTTGCCAGTACCACCATGCCAGGCCACTAACCAGGACGATAATTGTCCAGACCGTA
>CABUCP010000133.1 GCA_902490055.1 uncultured Klebsiella sp.
TTAACCTCGATTTCAGGATGCAGAGGAGCGGCTCCGCTGCACAACAGCGGAGCATTATTGTTATTAAATTAATGAGGTACGTTATTCGCGGATCAGTCGACCGGCCTGTTGTAGCGCTTTGTAGGCCTCATACCTGCGTTGATGCAGCGGGCTAAACGCCGCCTCTCTACGATAGGTTTTATCCACCCTGGTGAACCGCTGCATGGCTTCCGGCAGCGAGGCGGCGACATTACCGGCGACCGCGCCGAGGATGGCGGAACCGAGCAATACCGGCTCGCTGCTGGCGGTACTGACCACCGTCACGCCGCAGGCATCGGCCAATAGCTGGCGCACCAGCGGATGCTGCCCCGCGCCGCCGCTAATGACGATGTTTTCACTCTCGATGCCGCAGGCGCGTTGCGCGTCGAGGATCTGCCGCAGGCCGTAGCCAATCCCGCATAACCCGGCAACGTACAGCGCGGTCAGGTTATCAAGGTCCCGCTCCATCCCCAGCCCGGCAATCAACGCTTTCGCGTGAGGGTCGGCAAGCGGTGCGCGGTTACCCAGAAACTCTGGCACAACGTGCAGACCATCGGCGAGCTTAACCGCCTCAGAAGGCGAGGCGACTTGCGCCAGCACGCGATCCGCCAACCATACCGGCAGGGGAACGCCAGCGGTTTTCGCCTCTTCGCGCGCTTGCGCAGCCGCCGGATGGAAGCTCAGCAGTTGGTCGATAGCCGCGCCGGCGGCGCTTTGCCCGCCTTCGTTCAGCCAGTATCCCGGGACCATCGCCGAATAGTAAGGGCCCCAGACGCCAGGGACGAACACCGCTTTTTCGGTGGTGGTCATGGTGCAGGAAGAGGTGCCGAAGACGTAGGCCATATTATTGACCGCGCCGTTGAGGACGCCGACGGTGCCGATGCCGCCCGCATGAGCGTCGATCATCCCCACCGCCACCGGCGTGCCGACCGGCAGGCCCATCTCTTCGGCCGCTACAGCGGTTAACCCATCGCCACACGGCGTTCCCGGGTCGACGATGCGTTGGCCGATACGGGCAAAGTCTTCATCCGCCAGCTCCGAGAGACCAATCTGGCGGAAGTAATCGGCATCCCAGCGTTTTTCGTGCGCCAGATAGGTCCATTTGCAGGTTACGGTACAGACGGAGCGGGCCAGATCGCCGGTCGCGCGCCAGGTCAGATAGTCAGCCAGGTCGAAGAAATGGCGTGCGGCGGCAAAGATCTGCGGGCGGTTTTCTTTCAGCCACAGCAGCTTCGGCGTTTCCATTTCCGGGGAGATAGTCCCGCCGACGTACTGTAGCACCGGGTGACGGGTGGCGTTGATGCGTTCCGCCTGCCCGGTGGCGCGGTGATCCATCCAGACGATGATATTGCGGTCCGCCTCGTCGGTGGGGCCGACGGCCAGCGGCGCGTCATGTTCACCGATCACTACCAGCGAGCAGGTGGCATCGAAGCCGATACCGGCTACCGATTGTGGGGAGACGGCGGCTTTTACGACCGCGCGTTTGATGCAGTCGCAAACCGCCTGCCAGATTTCGCGGCTGGATTGTTCTACCACGCTGCCGGCGCTACGGAAGAGGGTGATCTCCCGGGTGGCGTGGGCCAGCAGTTCGCCGCTGAGGTTAAATACCCCGGCGCGCACGCTACCGGAGCCGACATCGACGCCGATAATGGTTTGAGTCTCGCCATTCATAAAATCGTCCTTTTAGTCACCGGTACCGGGGGTTATAAATCAACGCTGTTAGGCAGAATAACCAGGTCGCGTACGGTGACGTTTTTCGAACGGGTGACCATAAACAGCACCGATTCAGCGACTTCGATAGGCTGCATCAGGCTGCCGCTGGCCAGCGCTTCTTCCATTTTCTCTTTCGGCCAGTCATCCAGTAGGGCGGTCACCACCGGGCCCGGAAGTACGGCGCCGACGCGGACGCCGTGTTGGGAAACCTGGCGGCGCGTGGTGTGGACGAACGCCTGTACGGCGAATTTTGACGCGGTATAGATGGGTTCCCAGATAACCGGCACCACGCCGGCGATGGAGCTGGTAAAGATGATATCGCCGGATTTCTGCGCGATCATATGCGGCAGCACGCTCCGTACGCAGCGGAAGGCGGCGTTAGTATTGAGGTGCAGCACGCGATCCCAGACGTCCGGGTCGCCCTCGGCGACCGGGCCGCCGATATAGGCGCCGGCGTTGGCGTGGAAGATATCGAGACGGCCGGCAAGCTGCAGGATGCCGTCAATGATCTTATCCACCTGATCGCCCTGCATCAGATCGACCTGTAAAGCAAAAGCGTTTTCGCCCAGCTCTGCCACAATCTTGTTGAGCTTTTCGCCTTCGCGGTCGATCAGCACCACCTTCGCGCCCGCGCCAAGCAGCGTTTTTGCGCACTCAAGACCGATACCGGAAGCGGCGCCGGTGACCGCGGCGACTTTGCCGCTAAGAGAAGTATTCATAGAGGATACGGAGTGGTTCATTTTATAATCCTTCATGTTGTCTGTTTTGCTCATCAAGCTGGCCCGAACGACGGTGAGGGGCCGCGCGGTCTCTCAACCTGCTACAACAATCTGGCCTATCAGAGCAGGCGTAAGTGAGTTAAGGTATTGAATATCAGCATCATTTATTTAATTTTGCTGAAACCTGAACGATTATTGAGTGTATACGCTAGCGAGCGTCATGGTTGCTCAATCGATGAAGCTAATGTTGCGCCAGCTTCATCGATTGAGCAAGTGGGGAAATTAACAGCGAAATGAATTTGTGACGCAAGTTGGGAAAATGAAAAAAATCACTATCTACGATCTGGCGGAATTATCCGGCGTTTCGGCAAGCGCGGTCAGCGCGATCCTCAATGGCAACTGGAAAAAACGCCGTATCAGCGCCAAACTTGCGGAAAAGGTGACGCGGATTGCGGAAGAGCAGGGCTACGCGGTCAATCGCCAGGCCAGCATGTTGCGCAGTAAAAAATCGCACGTCATCGGCATGATCGTCCCCAAATACGATAACCGCTACTTTGGTTCGGTGGCGGAAAGCTTTGAAGAGATGGCGCGCGAGCGCGGCCTGCTGCCGATTATTACTTGTACACGTCGCCGACCAGAGCTGGAAATTGAAGCGGTCAAGGCGATGCTCTCGTGGCAGGTTGACTGGGTGGTGGCGACCGGGGCGACCAATCCGGATAAAATCACCGAACTGTGCCAGCAGGCGGGCGTGCCGACGGTCAATCTCGACCTGCCGGGGTCGACCGCGCCGTCGGTGATTTCTGATAACTACGCCGGCGCCCGCGCGCTGACCGACAAAATTCTCGATAACAGCCTCAATCGCCACGGTAAGCTGGCGCCGTTGACCTTTGTCGGCGGGCGCAGTAGTGACCATAACACCCTCGAGCGCCTGCGCGGCTTTCGCGATGCCCATACGGCGCGCGGCATGACGGTGCCTGAGGAAAATATTCTGGCTCCCGGCTACTCAAAAGGCAAAGTGGAAGCCTGCATGCAGGCGCGCTTTAACAGCGCCGATGAGCATCTGCAGGGCTTTTTTGTCAACTCAACGATCTCGCTGGAAGGGGTGGTGAGGTGGCTTGCGCAACTGGGGCTGACCGGTACCGATCAGCCGCCGATGGGCTGTTTTGACTGGGACCCGTTTGTTTATCTGTTGGGCCATGACATTGATATGGTGCAGCAAAACGTGCCGGCAATGCTGGAGGCGGTCTTCGATATCATTGACGCCGGCGAGGCCAGCCAGCAGTTGCTGGAGATCCCGCCGCTGCTGATCGGTAGCCGTGAGCATCTCTCGTAAGGAAAATGCTGGCGCTAGCGCGTCAGCAGCCAACGGGCGGTATGTTCGTCGGTCACCAGACCGTTAATCCAGCCGCCTTTTAATGCCGCGAGGATTGCCGGGCGCTTGTTCTCGCCGCAGGCGACGGCAATACGCGGGCACTGATTTTGCCGGATATCGTAGCTGGTGATCAGGCGGTTAATTTCGCTGTCGACCACGCCGCCACTGGCATCGATAAAGCGGCCGAGGATCTCGCCGATGCCGCCGCGCGCCGTCAGTTCATCAAGCTGGGCTTTATTGATAAAGCCGTCTTTGAAGATCGGGCTTTGGGTACCCAATGGCCCGATACCGACGAAAATCACGTCCGCCTGCTGCGCTGCGCCAGAAACGTTGCTGAACAGGCGGCTGCCGCACCACATCTCATGCTCCTGGCGAGTTTGCGCATAGCGCGGCGCGGGCCACTGGTAGTAGTTGGCCTGAATTTTCCGCGCCAGCAGTAGCGGCACGTCGTCGTAGTAGTTGCATTTCCCCTCATCGTTCATGGCGCTGATCAGCGCCACGCAGCGGCTGTTCGGGCTATCGAAATCAATGCGCTGGATGGTCTTTTTCAGCGTTAACCCAGAACCAATGCCGATTATTTTGGCGTTATCGCTCTGCAGGTAGCGGGCCATTAACTGATAACAACCAAAGGAAACGCTATCCAGCGTGCTCTCTTCGCTGTAGGTCGGCACGATATTGCACTCGATAAGTTGGTACTTTTCCTGTAGCAACTGCGCATAATCGAGGCAGTTCGCCACCGGGTGGTGCAAACCAATCGATACAATACCTTCTTCTTTCGCCGCGGCGATCAGGCGCTGAACCACCGGCCTCGAAGTGCCCAACTGGCTGGCGATTTCGCTCTGATTCTGACCGGCAATGTAATACATCCACGCGGCGCGGACCTTCTGATCCAGCCTGATGTCGTCTTCTTTACTCACGGTATCCTGCCTTAAATGTGCGGTCGCGGCGGCGAAGGATGCAGGCGATATTGCCCGATAAACGGCGCGTCGCGGAGATAACCGCATTGTGGCTGCGGTTTTCAAAACAGGCAAGCTTTTGCTCTGATTTGGTCATTTGTAATTTTATTGGGTAATTGCTCTTTTGTGATCTACGGCTCTTATTTGATTCAAATGATCATCTACAGTGAGCCGCATCACCTCAAGGAGAGCAGAACATGAATACACAATTCACATGGCTTCACATTGGTCTGGGTTCTTTCCACCGCGCGCATCAGGCGTGGTACCTGCACCGGCTGCTGGTTTCCGGCGACACGCGCTGGCATATTGCCGCGGGGAATATCCGTAATGACGCTGAGCAGGTAGTGCAGGCGCTGGCGGCGCAAAATGGGCGTTACGTCCTGGAGACGGTGAGTCCGGAAGGGGAGCGTGAATATGAAGAAATCACCTCAATTCAAAAGCTACTGCCGTGGCAGGCGGGGCTGCAGCCGCTGATTAATGAAGGCGCGGATCCGCAGACTAAAGTGATTGCCTTCACGGTGACGGAAGGGGGCTATTACCTCAACACTCAACATCGCCTTGAAACCAGCAATGCCGATCTGCAGGCAGATTTACAAGGCGATTGCAAAACCATTTATGGCACCATTACCCGGATTCTGGAAAAACGCATTGCCGATCGTGCCGGCCCGCTCACGCTGCTTAACTGCGACAACGTGCGCCATAACGGCGAACGATTCCACGATGGACTGGTGGAGTTTCTACAACTGACCGGTAAGCAATCGGTAATCGACTGGCTGGCGGCAAACGCGACCTGTCCTAACACCATGGTTGACCGCATCACACCGCGCCCGGCCGCCGATCTGGCGCCGCGGATCAAAGCGCAAACCGGTATCGACGATCGCGCGCCGGTAATGGGAGAAACCTTTATTCAGTGGGTGGTGGAAGATAACTTCCGCGCCGAGCGCCCGGCGCTTGAGACGGTCGGCGTGGAGATGGTGGCGTCGGTTATTCCCTATGAAGAAGCCAAAATCCGCATTCTTAACGCTTCCCATAGCTGCATCGCCTGGGCGGGGACTCTGCTTGGCCAACGGTATATTCACGAGAGTACGCTGACCGATGCCATCTACGCCATTGCCGACCGCTACGTCAGCGAAGATGTAATCCCGTGCCTCGGTGACAACGGTATCGACCTGGCGACCTATCGCGATGTGGTGCTCAAGCGCTTTACCAATCCCTATATCCAGGATACTAACCAGCGGGTCGCGGCGGATGGCTTCTCGAAAATTCCGGCAATGATTGCGCCAACCCTGCAGGAATGCTACCAGCGCGGCGTGCGCCCGCATGCGACCGCTATGCTGCCGGCGCTGTTCTTTGTCTTTATGCAGCAGTGGCATAAAGGAGCTTTACCGTATCAGTATCAGGATGGAATTCTTGATGAGGCGGCGGTACACGCCATGTTTAACGCCCCCGATCCAATTGCCCTGTACGCCGCTGATAAAGCCTTGTTCGGCGAGCTGGCGGAATCGGCGGATTTTCAGGCGTTGCTGCGTGAACAAATCGCTGTCGTCTACGCGCTGACCCAGCAGGAGGCGCTATGTATTTAGGCATCGATCTCGGCACCTCGGAAGTCAAAGCGTTAGTGCTTGATGAAAACAATGAGGTTGTTGCCAGCCACAGCGCGCCGCTGACTATTCAGCGTCCGCATCCGCAGTGGTCTGAGCAATCGCCGCAGGCCTGGTGGGAAGCGACGGAATACCTGATTGCCACCCTGCGTGAAAAATGCGCGGGCCATTGGTCGGCGATTAAAGCCATCGGCCTCTCCGGGCAGATGCACGGGGCGGTGCTGCTGGATGCCGGCGGCCAAGTGATTCGTCCGGCGATTTTATGGAACGACACCCGCTGCGCGCAGGAGTGCGCCGAGCTTGAAGAGATGGCGCCGGAGCTGCATCAGGTGGCCGGTAACCTGGCAATGCCGGGATTTACCGCACCGAAGCTGCTGTGGGTGCGGCGGCATGAGCCGCAGCATTTCGCCCGTACCGCCTGTGTGCTGCTGCCGAAGGATTTTCTGCGCTACAAGATGACCGGTAAAAAAGTCTCTGATATGTCGGATGCCGCCGGGACGCTGTGGCTGGATGTCGCGCGGCGCGACTGGTCTGACGCGCTGCTGCAAAAGTGCGGACTGACGCGTGAGCAGATGCCGGAACTGGTAGAAGGGTGCGCGGTTTCCGCCACGCTGGCGGTGGACATTGCCGAACGCTGGGGGCTTAATCCTTCGGTATTGGTGGCGGGGGGCGGCGGCGATAATGCGGTTAGCGCCATTGGCGTTGGCGCCGTGTCGCCGGGAGATGCGTTTATCTCGCTGGGGACTTCCGGCGTACTGTTTGTCGTTACCGATCGCTATCGTCCGGCGCCGCAGTCGGCGGTGCATGCTTTCTGCCACGTGTTGCCAAACCTGTGGCACCAGATGAGCGTGATGCTCAGCGCCGCCAGCTGTTTGCAGTGGTTCTGCCGCCTGACCAGCACCACGGAAGTGGCGCTACTGGAGGAGATCGCCCAGTTAAGCGAAGAAGAGAAAGCTAATGCGCCATTCTTCTTGCCTTATCTTTCCGGCGAACGTACGCCGCATAACGACCCTCTGGCCCGCGGGATGTTCTGGGGAATGACCCACGCCAGCCTGCGTGCCCAACTGGGATATGCGGTGCTGGAGGGGGTGAGCTTTGGTATTGCCGACGGCCTGCGCGTGTTGCAGGAGAGCGGAACCCATATCGACCAGTGTTCACTGGTCGGCGGCGGCGCGCGTAGCCCGTTCTGGGCGCAGCTGCTGGCGGATATTCTGGCGATGCCGGTGGTGACGCATAAAGGTGGCGAAACCGGCGGCGCGCTGGGGGCGGCGCGGCTGGCCTGCCTGGCGGCGGGCAAACCGCTGGCCAGCGTCTGTCATAAGCCGGAAATCTGGCAGACCTGGCAGGCGGCCCCGCAGCGTCATCAACAATTGATGCAGCGTTACGCCCACTTCCAGTCCCTGTATCTCAACGACCGACAATCTCGACAGCAATAAGACGATAAAACGCTCCGGCGCCCGCGCCGGAGTGGTTCTCCTGCACCCTACAACAACGAGGTCAC
>CABUCP010000134.1 GCA_902490055.1 uncultured Klebsiella sp.
CATGGTGATTGTTCATTCACCAGTTTTTTATAAGCAGCTGCGGCTTCGGTTGTCGATTTGAAACGCCCTCTATGCTGCCGCTGGAAATCATTCCATGTATTAGTACGAACACATCGCAGCCCCCACGGATCCACCCATCCCAGCGGGTTCGGCGCATACTGATAAACATTCAGCCCACCGGCTAATCCAATCGGATCCTGGCTAATAAATCCCGCAATTTCAGGATCATAGTAACGATGTCGATTATAGTGCAGCCCCGTTTCTGCGTCAAAATACTGCCCCTGGAAGCGCAGCGGGTTGGCGATGCGGTTGGCATACACTTCCCCTTTTTCGCCCCACACGCCGGTCTTCTCTGACCACACTATCTCGCCCTGTAACGACGTCAGGCGGACCGGCGCGCCGTTCGGGTCACAGTGATAGTGCCAGCTCTCCTTCTTCCCCGCCTCCTGCGTCAGCAGCGCCAGCGGCTGAAAACTTCCCGGATAGTACACGTACTCGCGCATGCTGCCGAACACTGTTTCCTGCGCTTTCTGTCGCTGCAGCCGGCTGCCGGTATCAAAAATGCTCTGCGCCGCCAGTGGTTCGCGGGTGACGCTCGCCGTCTCCCCGGCCAGCGCGTCGCCATGCCAGTAGAACCAGCGCGTCTCTTCCGCCGTCTGCTTGAACACCCGACGCCCCAGCCCGTCATAGCCGTAACGCACCAGCCGCCCGCCCTTACGCACCGCCACCAGTTGGCGATTATCGTCCCAGCTGAAATCCTCTTTCTCGCCGTTATGCTGCACATCCCGTCGCTGGCGCAGCTCGCCCGCGCGGTCAAACACATAACGCACTCCGCGCTGCTGCCCTTCGCGGAACCAGCCTTCCGCACTCTCATTCACTGCCCGGGTCTGCGTCTGCAGATGACTGCCCGCCGCATCCTGCACAAACTGCCGCAGCGTACCGTCCGGCGCGGTATGGGCCGTCAGCCTTCCCGCCGGATCGTAAGCATAACGATCGCTGCCCCACAGGCTGTCCTCGCGCCGCGTCAGGTTCCCCAGCCGATCCCAGTTGAAGCCGCTGGCGAACAGCGGTAAATCATTCTGCAACACCTGCTGCGACGTCAGCTGGCCCAGCCGGTCGTAGGTGAACTGCCGGCTGACCTCCGCCGACAGCTGCTCGCTGACCCGCCGCCCGGCCTCATCGTAACCCAGCACGATCGGCGCATCGTCATTCAACTGGATCTGGCTCAGCCGGTCATGCTCGTCCATCATGTAGCGCACCCGGTGGCCGCTGTCGCTGCGCCGGGAGACCAGCAGGCCGCGTTCGTTATAGCCGTAATGCAGCTGAAAACCGTCCTGCTCCTCCAGCAGAACGCGCCCGGCGTCATCGTAACGCCACGCCAGCCGCCGCCACGGGTTCTCGCACAGCACCATCCGCCCGCAGGGATCGTAATGATACTTCGCCTGCAGGGTATCGCCGCTGCGCCGCTCGCTTAGCCGCCCGCCGCGGTCGTAACCGTAGCGCACCTGCCGCCCCAGCGGATCCTCACGGCTGATCAGCCGGTTGCCTTTATCCCAGCCATAACGGGTTACCTGTCCCCAGTAATCGGTCTCCGCGGCGATGCGCCCCAGCGCGTCGCGGTCCAGCTGCCAGCGCTGACCGTTCTGGTTGATCACCGCCAGCAGGCGATCTTCCTGGTCGTACTGATAGCCAAGCGTCGCGCCATCCGGAGTCTCGCAGGCTGCCAGCATTCCGGTGCGGTTATAACGAAAACGGGTTATCTGGCCGGCTTCATCGGTGAAGTGAACCGGTGAATCTTCCCGGTCGTAAGCGACGCGAATTTCGCCACCCTGCGGATTGACCATCGCCACCAGCCGATCCTTGCTGTCCCAGTGGAAACGGCTGCTACCGCCGCCGGCGTCAATACGCTCCTGCAGGGTGCCGCGCGCGGAATGCCGCAGCTGAGTGGTTCCCCCGCCGGCCTGGCTCAGCGCCTGCAAAAAACCAAACCGATCATAGCGATAGCGACTCTGCCCGGAACCCGGCACGTCCGCCGCGCTCAGTTGCCCGTGCTCATCATACTGATAGCGCGAGGTGACGCCGGTGGGGTCCGTTCCCGCCAGCAGGTTGCCGCGTTCGTCATAGTCCGAACGCCAGCAGGCGCCTTTCTCATCAATCAGCGTCAGTATATCGCCGTCGTCATTGTAGGCCGCCTGAATCCGGCTACCGTCCGGCAGATGTTCAGCGGTCATCCGCCCCTGTTCGTCATACTCCCAGCGATGCGTGCTGCCGTCCGGCCCAGTGAGTTCGACGGTGCGGCCAAAATCATCGTAGTGAAAGACGGTATTGCCGCCGGTCGGGTCGATCTCTGATATCGGCAGACCGTTATCATCAAAGCTGACAGATGAAACATGGCCGCCGGAATCGGTGATTTCCACTTCGTTGAGCAGATCGTGCCAGGCGAAGTGGTAATCCCATACGCCGCCATCGCCCCAGGCGTGGATCACCTGCCAGTCGTCATTAAACCGGTAGTGGAAGCCCTGACCGTTACGGTCGACATGGCGGATCATATGGCGCTGTTGATAGAAGAAGCGCCGCGGATGCGAAAGCGCGTCGATTTCCGCGCTCAGCTGATTATCGCTGTCGTATTCATAGCGGGTCAGCGGCGTGATATCACCATCCAGCGCATTGTGCAGACGCAGCGCCCGCAGGCGACCGTCCTGCCGGGTGACGAGGATCTCCCTGCCGCTCATGGCGCGCGCGCTGAACTCGCGGATGCGCTCAAGCTCGCGCCCCTGCCAGTCAAACTGCCAGCCATTACCGTTGCGATCCGCCAGCCGAAAAATCGGCAACGGCCCCTGCCGGCCGCGAAACTGCAGCCGCGCGCTCCCTTCCTGCTCGACATGCCAGAGACGTTCGCCATTGCGGGTTTCCCGCCACAGGCGGCTGCCGTCCGGCAGACCGGCAATGCCATGTTCGCGACCATCGGCCTGCGGCAGCGCCGCAAACAGCGTCATCCCTTCCGGCTGGGTCAACACCGCAACGCCTTCGTCGGCCAGTATTTCAAGGCGGGTGTCCGCCGGGGTTGACCAGCCGTAGCCGCACAGCCCTTCTTCATCGAGCTCCGCTGAAGAGTAGGTTCGCGTCCACGCCAGCGGCAGGCGACCGGGTAACAGAAAATCCTCATGTTCCAGGCTCACGCTGCCATCGCGAATATCAACCGGTTCGGCGCGCAGCACCCGGCATTTCAGGACGCCGGGATCCATGTTGCGGAACAGCTTCTGGCGCAGCTTTTTAAAACGGCGCATAAACAGGCGCCACTGCGGCGTTTTTTTGACTTTCTTCAGCCCCTTGCCCAGCCCGCTTAATCCGGCGCGCATCAGCAGCGCCATCAGGTTGATGGTGGGCGGCCCGCCGACAATCACGTTGTTGGGGATGGCGAGGTTAAAGGTCAGCGGCAGCGTCAGCGATAGTGGTTTGGGTTTACTCATCCGCTTCAGGCGAAACGGCGGCACCATGCCGAGGATGTTACAGCTCAGTACCGGCATACCGATGCGCGAGAACGGCTCGCCGTCGACGGCGACGGTCTTACTGCCCATAAACAGCTCATCTTCCATCTGCGGGCCGCCCGGCGCGCGCAGCGGCGGCACCCACACCCCGCCGACCGGAATATGCACGGCAATACCGCCGGTCCCCGCACTGGCGCGTTTGATGCTGTTGACGTGAACGGTGGTGCCCAGCAGCGGCAGATAATCAAACACGTCGAAAACGATGCCGATATGCGGCGTCGGCAGCGGCCAGGGATAAGTATGGATATCCAGGCCAAGCTGCGGGTCGAAGTGAGCCCCGGAGTGCATCAGACGCGCCTCAGAACATGGCGCGCAGCAGCGCGCGCAGGAAGGTGCGCACTTCGGTGGCGAACCCGCCGTCCGAAAGGCTTAAAAACAGGATTGCCAGCAGCGTCACGGCAACAATAATAATAATCCGGGTCTTCATAGCGGGTTGCTCCCTGCATTTTCAGTGGATGATGCATCGGTATTTCCCCAGGCAGGCAGGCTTTGCCATTCACCCGGCGGGGCATCAAAGGGGTGGGCGATCTCCGGCAGGCCGTTCCAGTGCGGATGCAGCTTCTCCCGCGCCAGGCGGATCACGCGACGAAAGCTGTCATCGCCGCCGCGGATCAGTTTTTCCCGCGCTTCGCGGATCAGCACAAATGCCGCTTCCAGCTGGAGCTGTAACAGGCGGTCTGCGCGTTTTACCTGCTCGACGGCGGGCTGCTCCGGTAAGCGGGCCTCCGTCTGCTGAATGAGGCGCTGCTTTTCGTTTTGCCAGCGCGCCGCACAGGCTTCGAGCGCCTCGGCCCGGCGTTTGTCATGGATGCGCAGTAGATCCTGGAATACCAGCGGCAGCGTGGTTTGCCCGCGTTCTTCTCGGGGAATCGGTTCTGCCGCCTGAATGGCGTGGGCATACTCTTCCATCGCCTTAGCCCGGTACCCTGCGAGATTGAGACAAAAGCCGGACATCCGCCAGCCTTCCACGGCAAATACCGGGTGCGGGATGGCTTGCGCCTCGCCCGCCGCCCGCCGGTAGCCTTTTGCCGCCTGTAGATACTCTTTGCGCGCAAACCAGGCGCCGGCCTCGCCAAAGGTGCTCTGGGTGCGTAGCTGTCCCTTAAGCGCCGGGTCGGCAATCCCGCCGCTGACGCTCTGCGCCTGGCGGTAGTGATCGACGGCCCGTTGATGATCGTTACCTTTCAGCCAACCGCCGGCGATCAGGTTATGCATCATCGCCTGCTGATCGGCCCAGCCACAGCGTTGGGCAACACCCAGCGCCATGCCGCCGCGCGCGGCCACCTGGGCGGCGCTGCCTTTTTCCAACAGCAGCATGGCGTCGGCGAGATAGCGGCGAAACAGTAGACGATCGGGATGCGGATCGCTCTGTCCGCGCGCGGTCTGATGCATCACCTTCATGCTATCGACATCATCAACAATCAGCCGTACCGCGCGCGGATGCGCATCATGTAACGGCTGCCAGATCGGTTGTTCAAGAGTATCAATAAGCAGCAGTTTGACGTTGCTCTCGCCCTGCGCCAGCCAGCCGTTCAGCCAGCGATTCAGCGCCTTTTCATCGCTGACGGCGGCGGGTTTCAGCACCAGCACCAGGTAACGCAAATCGTGACTAAACTGCACCGTGAAATCCTGCAGTAGCCGCCGCAGCTGCGCTGGGCTGTAGGTCGGAAGAAAACGTTCGACCTCCCATGCGGCGGCATCCGGCGTCGCTTCGTAATGTTCAACAAACTCACGCCCCAGCGCCTCGCTGTAGCCGTAGCCGGTGTCAAACGGCGTGGGGAGCCCCAGCAGCAGATCCGGCAGCGAACGCCCTTCAGGGTGCTGTTGTAGCGCGATAAAGCCGTCCAGCAGCGACTCGCCGCCGGCCGGTACTCGCCAGATAAATAACCGGATCGGTTCCGCCTGCTCGCTGGCGTCCAGCCAGCTGAGCTCCAGCTCGCTCATCGCTTTTTCAGTGGGATTCTTCGCCGCATTCATTCCATTTTCCTGTCAGGCATTGAGCTCAATTTTTTTACCGTTCACCATTACGCCAGCGGCGTTAATGGTGATCGTCGACCCGCCGGCGGTGATTTCCACGCTGCCGTTGCCGATCAGAATGCCGCTTTCGCCGACGTTGATATGCACCGTATCGGTAGCGCTGTCGGTCACGCTCCCTTGCGTAAAGCGGGTATCGCCGCCGGTAATGCTCAGCGTACGCCCGGCGCCAATCGTCACCTCTTGCTTACTGGTGATAGTTTGCGTCTGCTTGCCGGTCACGGAGATATCGTGATTGCCGGTCACCCCCAGGATCTGATTACCGGTCACCTGCACGTTGCGGTTCTGCTGGACGCTGACGCTTTCGTTGCCCTGAACCTGGCGGCTGCGATCCTGCGCTACCGTCAGCGACTGGTTCCCCTCCACGCTGCCGGTATGGTTACTTTTCACCGTGGTGGTGTGGTTGCCGGTAATGATTTCATCACGATTTTGCTCAACGCTCAGGGTCTCGTTCCCCTTCACGCTTTCGGTGCGGTTTTGCTCAACGTGGGTGGTTTCGTTACCGTTGATCGTTTTGCTACGATCTTTGCCGACGGTGACGCTTTCATTGCCGTCCACCGTGCGGGTGCGATTCTGTTTGATATGGCTGGTTTCGTCTTTACCGACGGTTTTGGTGCGGTTGCTGCCGACATCATGGGTTTCGTCGTTTTCGACTTCGGTATCCATGTTGCGCTCGGCGTGCAGCCAGAGCTGCTCCTCACCGGGCTTATCTTCAAAACGCAGGGCGTTGGCGTTATCCGGCGAACCATCCTTCGACCGGCTCATAAAGCCCATCTGCGTGGCCGCCGCCGGTAAGGCCCACGGCGGCATACTGGCCTCGTTATAGACGCGGCCAATGACAATCGGCCGGTCCGGCTCGCCGTTGATAAAGTCCACGACCACTTCATCGCCGACCCGCGGGATCTGCACTCCGCCGTAGCCCTGGCCGGCCCAGGCGCTGGAAACGCGTACCCAACAGGAGCTATTTTCATCGCCCTGGCTTTCGCGGTCCCAGTGGAATTTCACCTTAATCCGGCCATATTTATCGGTCCAGATCGATTCCCCCTTCGGCCCCACGACGCGGGCGGTCTGCGGCCCATAGGTACGCGGCCAGTCGGTTTTCGACGCGGGAACAAAGGGCGTAGCGGCGGGAATAACGCTAAATGCGATGCGCTGCTGCGCCGTATCCGCGCCGCCGGAGGCGTACTGGTTCTCGACAAAATCGTAATGCGCGCCGACCACCAGCCATTTCACGTTATCGGCCATATCAGGCGCGCGGGTCAGGGTGAACGTATGCCCCGGAATAATACCGGTAGCGGTAGCGATACCTTGCGTTTGCTGCTGTTCGGCCTGCCAGGACTGCTGCCGAATACGGGCATAGGCTTCGCCATCTCCATGCTCCATAAAGCGGCCCGGCCAGTCATAAACGTCGATTTTCCCCGGCGTCGGCGAGACCGGGTTCTGCAGCGTTTGTAGCATCCAGGCGTGCGGTTTGCGGAAGTCATAATCATCGGTGCTGTAAAGCCCCGGCGTGACGACATGGCTTGCCATCAGTTGACTAATGCCTTCTTCGCCGACCGCACCGCCGCCCGACTGCGCATGCCAGGGGATGGTTTCATAACCAGGAAACGCCTCGGCCTGCTGGTAGTCATCCATCAGCACCAGGGTGTGGCCGCCTTTATCGTGGCGGAACAGGTAGCTGATCCCCTCCAGCTCCAACAGTCGACTAATAAAATGGAAGCTGCTTTCCGCGTACTGCACGCAGTAATCCCACTGCCGGTAGCTGCGCGTGAGCTTGTCTTCAAACTTGACGTTATGTTCGCTGAACAGCTTCGCCACAATATCCGGCACCCGCTGCTGCTGGAAAATACGGAAGTTGCGGTCGCGCATCATCGGCCAGAAATCGGGTTCCAGCGTCGTCTGATAGACGGCGTAACGCGTGTCGCCGAGATCTTCGGCGCGCACGGAGACGGCGGTGATTTTGCCGGAAAGGTAACGCTCCTGCCCCCACTGGCCGGGGACGACTACCGTCATGTTTTTGCCGAGCATAGCCTGGCGGTCAATAGCGAAATCCTGGCTGAGCAAATCAACCTGAAAGCGGAAAGGTTCGGACAGCTTCTCCTGCCCGCTGAATTTCCAGAATAAAAGCGAGGCGCTGTCGGCAGATGACAGGATCGATATCCGATTAACCATATGGATTCCTTTATGGTGCAGGCCGCCATGACTGCGCAACCCACCGGGGATAACGTTACGCATGCTGAATAAGATTCGGCAGCCGTGGAGCAAATTCCTTAAGATCGATAAATTATCCTAA
>CABUCP010000135.1 GCA_902490055.1 uncultured Klebsiella sp.
GATATACGGAAAAAGCGGACGCGTTCGTTTGCTTACGTTATGTTCAGATATCGGCAAAATGGAGGGCGAAACGATGTGGGAAACGCGGGCGCTGGAGCTCAACAATCAGGACATCTGGAACTGGTCATCAGCCTGTCGGTTGATTGAATACGCGGTTGAGCATGATTTTAATACCCTGGTGATCGGCCAGGCGGAACTGTTCGGCAAGCTGGTGTCGCCGCAGGGCTATATGCCGTTTGACTTCAATGACCGGCTGTCGAGCCAGCAACGCGCGCGCTGTATTTATCTCAATTGCCTGGCGCTGCGCTGTCGCGAGCAGGGACTGCGGTTTTACCTACAGGCGAAAGAGCTGAGTTTCCCCACTGAACTATTGTTAGCGCATCCGGAGCTTATGGATAGCCCGCACGGCGTACGTTTTGATGTTGATTTCTGGAGCCGCTGGTTGACTGACAAGGTGCGCGCGGTGTGCCAGAGCGTCCCGGCACTGACGGGCTTGATTATCGCGCTCTCCAGCACCGATGGCCTGTTGCCGATCTCGCGCCCGCAGTGGGAAACTCCGGACCATGACGCCGGTGATGACCGCCCGCCGGCGCAAAGTTTTGTCCTCTATCGCCGCTGTTTTAACGCCCTGAGCCAGGCGGTAGCGGCGCAAAATAAGCATCTGGTATTGCGGGTTTTCCCGGCCAGTAATGACGATCTCGGTACGGTTCTGGATGCTATTGAACCGCTGCCGCCTGCGGTGTCGGTGTCGATCAAATTGACCCCGGAACGTTTCTGGCCGGCGTTTCCCAATAACCCGGCGCTGCTGGCGGTGCAGACGCGGGACGTGTGGGTTGATATCGATCTTGCCGGGGAAGAGGTGGGCTGGGGCGTAATGCCGTTTTTGCGTATTGATGAACTACAGGGGCGGCTACTGTGGTGCCAAAGCCGAAATTCACGCATCAACGGCGCTATCTGTAAAGCCAGCTGGGAGAGTATCGATAACCACTGGATCCCCGGAACCTTGAGCGAATGTAACCTGTTTGCCTGCAGTCAGCTGCTCGGGGAGGGGGCGGCAAAGAATCAGCAGCAGCTGCTTGAGCAATGGCTGGTGCAGCGCTACGGCTGGTGCCCTCCGGAAAACATCGCGCGACAATTCCAGCTGCTTCTTGAGCAGGCGGCGCAGACGCTGTATCAGGCGATTTACGTCCGCGACCACGTTTTCCATCGCCATAGCCAACTGCCGGAAAGCTACGGCCAGGCGGTGTGGAGCCTGTACGGCCAGCTGGCTCGTAGCCACTGGCTACCGGGGTCGGCGCAGGATATCCATTTCACCCGCGACGATCCGCAGAAGTCGATGGTTAACCTCACGCAAATTGCGCAAGAAAAAGATGATGTGGCAAGCGGCGCGCAACGCCTGGGCGAAGAGGCGCTGGCGTTTGCCGAAACGGCGGATTTTCCCGCCGCGCTGGCGCGGCAGTGGCGCGAAGAGTGGCAGGGGCTGGCGCTCTACTGTCAGCTGTTTACCCACGCGCAGAAAGCCTTCTTCACCCTGCATTTCGCCCGCGAGGTGGAAAATAGCTGGAGCATGCGGGAAATTTGTCACATTAATGTGCAGGCGCTGTATCGTTGCGCATCAGAAATGGAAACCCTCTGCCAGCAGATGGTTGAGGCGTCGCCGGCGTTCTACGTGATGTTCGATCCCGGGCGGGTACGCAGTCTCGCCGATAGCCTGAGCACCGAGCTAACGGCGCTCAGGTAGCCGCGTTAAAGAGTGCGATGCAGGGCTTCGACCAGACACAGCATCGCCATTGCCTGGCCGTAGGGCATGGCGGTTAGCGCAATGTTGCGATAGTGGTCGAGGTCGGCGCCCATCGCCGTGCCGAACGAGACTTGGGTGAGTTCTCCCTGCGGCGAGATATGGTCGACAATGCCCTGGAAGGCCCGCTCGGCAACCGGTAAAAAGGCGTCGTCAAGATAGCCGAGGCGCACGGCCTTAAAGATGCCGGCGGCAAACCCCGCCGTTGCCGAAGCTTCCTGATAGCTATGCGGATCGTTAAGCAGAGTTGGCCATAGTCCGTTTTCTCCCTGGCATAGGGCGAGCGCGTTGACCTGAATACGCAGCGTATTTTGTAACTGACGGTAGAAGGCGTCATGTTCGTCAAGATTGAGCATCTCCAGCAGTTCCGGGATCGCCAGCGTTATCCAGCTATTACCGCGCGCCCACAGCGCGCCGGCGAAATGGTGCCTGCCGTCGAAGTGCCAGCCGTGAAACCACAGTCCGCTCTGGCGGTCGCTCAGGTAGTGCAGATGCTGCAAAAACTGAAATTTTGCTTCCTCCACCCAGCGCGGTTTATCAAACATCTTGCCGAGCATGGCCAGCGGCAGCACTGCCATCATCAAAGTATCGTCCCAAATCTGCTGCTGGTGCGCGCTTTCGTAGGTGACGTGTTGCAGGCAACCTTCATCGGTGCGCGGCATCTGGCGGTAGATGGCGTCGCCCCAGCATTCGAGGTAGGCGCGCCAGTCGCTGCGCGGCTCCTGTTGATAGCGCAGCGCCAGAGTTAAGAACGGGCATGCGGTATTGATATTTTTCTCCGGCGTACCTTCGGCGAAGCGGTTGCTGAACCAGTCATCGATAAGCTGAAGGGCGCGGGGAGAACCGGTCAACTGCTGATAGCGAAACAGGCCGAACAGGCCGATACCGTGCGTCCACTCCCAGCCTTCCCAGCCTTTGGTATCGATCACCCGTCCATCCGCCAGCCGCTGAAGGTACTGGCCGCTATCGTCGGCAATGGCGGTTAAGTTATCGATCAACGTTTCGATAAGCAGCAGGGTTTCAGGACGGTTGATTTTCGGCGACATAATGACTTCCTTGCGGTGAGATGGCGGCAGCGTGCTGCCACGGGGCGTTGCTGTGCGGATGACCGGTGAGCAGTTCAATGGTTTCGCGCGTCTGCGGGCTGGCGTCCTGCGGTAGACCACCGGCGCGCAGGCGTTCCAGTTCGCTAATCAGAACCTGGTGGCGCGGCTGGCTTAAGCGGAACCGAAAAGCGCCGTACATCGCCAGAATCGCCAGCAGGCCGGGGCCGACGAGGAACACCCACCAGATACCGTTGAGAGCGGCGGTATTTTGCGCCGCCGCGCCTTTGGTAAAGCCAAACGCCTCCAGCGCCAGGCCAACGATAAACAGCGCCAGCGCCTGGGAGAATTTGCGCGTTAGCATCATCACGCCGGCGTAAATGCCTTCACGCCGCACGCCGGTATAGGCTTCATCGACATCGGGTAAAAAGTTGTAGACGTTCCACGGGATCAAATAGGTGCCGCCGCGAGCGATGCCCATCACCATCGCGCCGCCGAGCAGCAGCCAGGAGAGATGGTTGAAAGAGGCGGTCAGCTGGCTGAACCACAGCAGCGCGCAGATAATCAGCGCGATGGCCAGCTTATAGGCATTGCCGTTGCCGACGCGGATGCATAGCCAGGTAAAGAAGGGAATGGCGAAGAACTGGAATAGCGTCATCAGGCTCATCGCCTGCGAGGCCAGCGAGGTGCCGACGCGCAGCACGTAGGTCATGTAGTGCATAAATAACGAGCCGAAAATATCCAGCGCCACCGCGCCGCCGACGTACATCATGATATGAATGCGGAAAGTGCGTAGACGGAAAGTCGAGGCCATTTCCCGATACAGCGAACGCAAGGTTTTACTCAATCCCTGCTGCGTCTGCGGCGGCGGTAGGTTGTCACGTTCCCAGGTACCGCGCCAAACGAAGATCCACGGCAGAGCGAAGAGTAGCGCAAAGATAATACCGATATAGAGAAACGCCTGCGATTTATCGGCGACGTGGGCCATGATCTGCCCGGGGATCAGCGCGGCGAGAAAGGCCGTTGCCTGCGCGAACAGCATTCGCGCGCCGGACATTTTCGAGCGCAGATCGTAGCGCGACGTCATCTCGGCCGGCAGCGTATCGTAAGGCACCATCAGCAGGGTGAAAACGGTGCTGAACAGCAGGTAGGTGCCGAGATACCACGCATAGCCAAACCCGCTAATCCACATTAACGCGAAACAGAGCGACAGCGGCGCGCCGAGAATAAAGAAGATCCGCCGCCGCCCCCAGCGGGTACGGATATTGTCGGTGATGTAGCCCATCACCGGGTCGGTGATGCCGTCCCAAATTTTGGCGATGGCGAAAATAGACGCCGCGGCGGCAGGGGATAGCCCGGCGACTTCGATATAAAAGTAGAGCAGCCACAGGCCGGTAATGGTCATTGCGCCGCTGCCGAAAATATCGCCCATCCCCCAGCAGAGGATGTGGCGGGTGTTGACTTCGCGTGGTGGGGGTACTGTCCTCGTCATTGGAATATCTCTTGTATAAGGAAAGCGAGGTTGCACAGTAAAAGAGGGGGCGGCGGGCGAAAATGCCGCCAAACCGTTTTTTGCGCCAATCTGCGAGCGCCGGGCAAAATGGCGAACAAATGAAATAAACCTCGTGATTTACCTCACGTCTTTCGCGATGGTTAAGGTTCAGAACTGTGATAATGGCCTGATTTCCGTTTTTGCCGGTCGCCAGGTTTGCGTATGTGGTCACGTTTTATCCCACACCGCCGAGGTGAATGTGAAACGGCCCGCAGATATTTTAGCGACCACTCATTTCCCCCTACGCGTGGTGGGAAAGAAGATGATGAGATAGCCTCCCTATTGCTGCTCAGGACATGCTATGAACATTCATCTTTCGCCCCTCCGCCCGCATGCGGATGGCGTGACTCCCGATACCGAACGCTTTCAGCAGGCGCTGGACCAACTGGCGCAGGCCGGCGGCGGCACGCTGGTGGTGGAGAGCGGTAGATACGCGCTCGGCGGTTTACGGATAGGGTCGAATACCTGCCTGTGGTTGTCGCCGGGCGCCGAGCTTGTCGTCAGCGAAAACTATGACGACTTTAATCAGGCAACGGCGCTGAGCCGTGCGGAGTGTTCAGACCGCGCCTTTCTTTATGCCCTGGATGCGCAAAATATTACGATTGGCGGCGGCGGCGAGATATACGGTAGCGCCGACGGTTGGTTTTCCCGCAGCGTTGATGCGATGGGCTATCGCACGCCGGCCACGGCGCGCCCGCGCATGATTTTACTTGAGAACTGCCGCGGCGTTCGGCTGGAAAATATCACCGTACGCCATGCGCCGATGTGGACTATTCATCTGGTCTCTTGCACCGGCGTGGTGGTTGACGGGATCACCGTCGATAACGATTTGACGATGGCCAATACCGATGCGCTGGACATCGACAGCTGCCAGCAGGTGCATATCGCCAATAGCTATTTCAGCGCTGCGGATGACGCCATCTGCCTGAAAACTACCGCTAAGCCTGCGCGGATCCAGCGCCCGCTGCGCCAGGTGACGATCGTCAACTGCACGCTGCGCTCAAAAAGCTGCGCCTTTAAAATCGGCACTGAAACCTGGCAGGATATTGAAGATGTGCTGGTGAGCAACTGCACCATCTTTGATTCCAACCGCGGCATTGGATTGATCTCCCGCGACGGCGGGCGGCTGCGACGGATGATCTTTAGCGGCATTACGTTTGACTGCGTCAGCGCGCCGGCCTGTCACTGGGGGGAGGCGGATCCGGTGTTTCTCTCCGCACGGCGTCGCGATCCGGCGATTGAACCCGGCGAGATCTCCCGGATCCAGTTCCGCGGCCTGGTCGGCGAGTGCGAAGGGGCGATAAACCTGCACAGTGAAACGCCAGGTAGGATCCAGCGCATTCTGTTTGACGGCCTGCAGCTGACCCAGAAGGTAAACCCGGCGGCGGAGCAGGGGCTTTACGATATACGCCCGCCGTGTAATCCGCAGGCGCCGACCGGGATGGGCCTGGACAACGCCTGGTGTCTGAATCCGCAAAGCGGCCGCGCCTGGGGCGTGGAATCTTATCCCGGGGGATTACCGGTGCTGTATGCCAACGGCGTGGCCGATCTGACGCTACGCGAGTGGGATTATCAGCGGCCGATACCGCTACCTGCCGGCTGGAACGCGAATGCGCTGTGTGTGGAAAACGTCGAAGAGTAATAAATAGGCTAAGACAGGAGATTGCCCCGGCGACTTCACCGGGGCACGACTCGCTTAATCTTCAGCGGCATAGCCCTGCGGCGGCAGTTTTTGGTTATCCAGCCACGCGTGGTTAGCTTCCATGCGCAGGCGGCCATCGACAAACCAGCTCACCACCAGCGGGTAGATATTATGTTCCTGCACCTGAACGCGGGCGGTAACGTCATCTTCGCTGTCCTCCGCAAACACCGGTACCCGGGCCTGCAAAATGACCGGGCCGCCGTCAAGTTCATCGGTGACGAAGTGCACCGAAGTGCCATGTTCTTCGTCACCGTTTTCCAGCGCCTGACGATGGGTATAGAGACCCGGATACTTCGGCAGCAGGGAAGGATGAATATTCAGCAACCGTCCCTGATAGTGGGCGACGAACGCCGGGCTGAGGATCCGCATGTAGCCTGCCAGCACGACCAGGTCGGGCTGAAAGGCGTCGATTTGCTGCATCAGCTCGCGATCGAAGACTTCCCGGCTGTCGAAAGCTTTCGTCGACAGCGCAAAGGCCGGAATACCGGCCTCGCGGGCGCGCTCAAGGCCAAACGCGTCGGCCTTATTGCTGAAGACCGCACGCAGGGTGCCGTTGATTTGCTTCCGGGCGCAGGCATCGATAATCGCCTGTAAATTACTGCCGTTACCGGAAATCAGCACCACAATGTTTTTCATTCAATGACCACGCGTTGTTCGGAATCGGATGCCTTGATATAACCGATTTTCCACGCGTTTTCACCTTTCTCGTTCAGCAGGGCGATGGCTTTATCCGCCTCGGAAGCCGGCAGCGCGACCAGCATGCCGACGCCGCAGTTAAAGGTACGGTACATTTCATGGCTGCTGACGTTGCCCGCGGTTTGCAGCCAGTTGAAGACTTCCGGCCACTGCCAGGAGGACTCATCGATTACCGCCTGAGTGTTGTCCGGCAGTACGCGCGGGATGTTTTCCCAGAAGCCGCCGCCGGTCAGGTGAGCGATAGCATGCACGTCAACGTTGGCGATCAGATCCAGCACGGATTTGACATAAATGCGGGTCGGCGCCAGCAGGTGATCGGCTAGCGGCTTACCGTTGAGGTCGGTGGTCTGCGGGTCTACGCCGCTGACTTCGATAATCTTACGCACCAGCGAGTAGCCGTTAGAGTGCGGGCCGCTGGAGGCAAGCGCCACCAGTACATCGCCGTCGGCCACTTTGCTGCCGTCGATGATTTCTGATTTTTCTACGACGCCGACGCAGAAACCGGCCACGTCATAATCTTCCCCGTGATACATGCCCGGCATCTCTGCCGTTTCGCCGCCGACCAGCGCGCAGCCGGATTGTAAGCAGCCTTCGGCGATGCCGCTGATGACGCTGGCGGCGGTGTCGACATCCAGTTTACCGGTCGCGTAGTAGTCGAGGAAAAACAGCGGCTCGGCGCCCTGAACCACTAAATCATTGACGCACATGGCGACCAGATCGATACCGATGGTGTCGTGACGTTTGAGGTCCATCGCCAGACGCAGCTTGGTGCCGACGCCGTCGGTGCCGGAGACCAGCACCGGCTCGCGGTATTTCTGCGGCAGAGCGCACAGCGCGCCGAATCCGCCCAGTCCACCCATCACTTCCGGGCGACGGGTTTTCTTCACCACGCCCTTAATACGGTCGACGAGAGCGTTGCCTGCATCAATATCCACGCCGGCATCTTTATAGCTGAGAGAGGTTTTATCGGTCACTGCGAAGTCTCCACGCGTTTGCGGTAGCAAGAAAAATCGGCGCAATTCTAACAGGGAAAGCAAACGTTTGCGAGCCTGCTTTACAGT
>CABUCP010000136.1 GCA_902490055.1 uncultured Klebsiella sp.
ACTATCGGCATAACCCTTAACACTCTAGCCTTAGTACCTGTGTCGCAAGATATGGTGCTCTGGCCGCGACGGCGCCGCTGTCGCCAGGGCGTGGAAAGAAATGACCGCGCCTCCCGTACTTGGAAAGGTGTCTATGGCCTCACAGCTTACCGATGCATTTGCGCGTAAGTTTTATTACTTGCGTCTGTCGATTACCGATGTGTGTAACTTTCGTTGCACCTATTGTCTGCCGGACGGCTACAAGCCCGGCGCCGTGACTAACAAGGGCTTCCTTAGCGTAGACGAAGTGCGTCGCGTAACGCGCGCCTTTTCCGCCCTTGGCACGGAAAAAGTCCGCCTCACCGGCGGCGAGCCCTCTTTACGTCGCGACTTTACCGAGATTATTGCCGCCGTGCGGGAAAATAGCGCGATTCGTCAGATTGCGGTGACCACCAATGGTTATCGTCTGGCGCGCGATGTCGAACGCTGGCGCGATGCCGGACTGACGGCTGTCAACGTCAGCGTTGATAGCCTCGACGCTCGTCAATTCCATGCCATTACCGGCCAGGACAAGTTTCAGCAGGTGATGGACGGCATTGATGCCGCCTTTGCCGCCGGTTTTGAAAAGGTGAAGGTCAACACCGTGCTGATGCGCGACGTCAACCATCATCAGCTCGATACCTTCCTCGCGTGGATCAAACCGCGCCGTATTCAACTGCGTTTTATTGAGTTAATGGAAACCGGCGAAGGCAGCGATCTGTTCCGCCGACACCATATCTCCGGCATGGTGCTGCGCGACGAACTGCTGCGCCGCGGATGGATCCACCAGATCCGCCAGCGTAGCGATGGTCCGGCACAAGTCTTTTGTCATCCGGATTATGAAGGCGAGATTGGCCTCATCATGCCGTATGAGAAAGACTTCTGCGCCACCTGCAATCGTCTGCGCGTCTCGTCCGTTGGCAAACTGCACCTGTGCCTGTTTGGCGAAGGCGGCGTAGACCTGCGTGACCTGATGGCTGAAGACCAGCAGCAGGCCGAGCTGGAAGCGCGAATCGCCGAAGCCTTAACCCATAAAAAGCAGACCCATTTCCTGCATCAGGGCAACACCGGTATTACGCAGAACCTGTCGTATATTGGCGGATAATCGTTTTCGAAAGGAGCATTCAGATGAGCAAGGCTAGCGCTGAGTTTATCCCGACCCGTATTGCTATTCTTACCGTTTCCAGCCGTCGCGGCGAAGAGGACGACACCTCCGGCCACTGGCTGCGCGATGCGCTACAGGAAGCGGGACATACCCTCGTCGATAAGGCGATTGTGAAAGAGAACCGCTACGCGATTCGCGCCCAGGTCTCGGCGTGGATTGCCAGCGATGATGTCCAGGTCGTGTTGATCACCGGCGGTACCGGTTTTACCGATGGCGATCAGGCGCCGGAAGCGCTGCTGCCGCTGTTTGACCGTGAAGTCGAAGGCTTTGGCGAAGTGTTCCGCATGCTTTCGTTTGAAGAGATTGGCACTTCGACGCTGCAGTCCCGCGCCGTTGCCGGCTTTGCTAACCGCACGCTGATTTTCGCGATGCCGGGCTCGACTAAAGCCTGCGCCACCGCATGGGAAAATATCATCGCACCGCAGCTTGATGCGCGCACCCGTCCGTGCAACTTCATTCCTCATCTGAAGAAATAATTTTATGTCACAACTGACCCATATTAACGCCGCGGGCGAAGCCCATATGGTTGATGTCTCCGGCAAAGCGGAGACGGTGCGCGAGGCGCGCGCCGAGGCATACGTCGAAATGCAGGCGGCGACGCTGGCGATGATTATCGACGGCAGCCACCATAAAGGCGACGTCTTTGCTACCGCGCGCATCGCCGGGATCCAGGCGGCGAAACGCACCTGGGAGCTGATCCCGCTGTGTCATCCGCTGATGCTCAGCAAAGTAGAAGTGAATCTGCAGGCGCAGCCGGAACATAACCGCGTACGTATTGAGTCGCTTTGCCGCCTGACCGGCAAAACCGGCGTTGAAATGGAAGCGCTGACTGCGGCTTCTGTTGCCGCGCTGACGATTTATGACATGTGCAAAGCGGTGCAGAAAGATATGGTCATTGGCCCGGTACGGCTGCTGGCGAAAAGCGGCGGTAAATCCGGCGATTTTAAGGTAGATGAAACCCATGATTAACGTCCTGTTTTTTGCTCAGGTGCGCGAGCTGGTCGGCACCGATGCGCTGACGCTCGACGCCAGCGAACTGCCGACCGTCGAGGCCGTGCGTCAACAGCTTGTCGCCCGCGGCGATCGCTGGGCGCTGGCGCTGGAAGAGGGCAAGCTGCTGGCGGCGGTCAACCAGACGCTGACTTCGTTTGACCACCCGGTTGCCAGCGGCGATGAAGTGGCGTTCTTCCCGCCGGTGACGGGAGGCTAAGATGACGCAAACCCGTATCGTGGTGAGCCCGGCGCGTTTTCGCGTCGGCGATGAATATCCGTGGCTGGCCGAGCGCGATGAAGACGGCGCGGTAGTCACCTTCACCGGTAAAGTGCGTAACCACAATCTTGGCGATAGCGTGAAGGCGCTAACCCTGGAACACTATCCGGGCATGACCGAGAAATCGCTGGCGGAAATCGTCGAGCTGGCGCGTGAGCGCTGGCCGCTGGGGCGGGTGACCGTTATCCACCGCATCGGCGAAATGTGGCCGGGCGAAGAGATTGTTTTTGTCGGCGTGACCAGCGCCCACCGCAGTAGCGCTTTTGCCGCCGGCGAGTTCATTATGGATTACCTGAAAACCCGCGCGCCGTTCTGGAAACGCGAGGCAACTCCGGACGGTGAGCGCTGGGTCGATGCTCGCGACAGCGATCATCAGGCGGCAGAGCGCTGGTAGTGTGGTACGCTTACTGAGAGAAACTTGTTAATCAGGAGATAGTCATGGACAGATTCCCTCGTTCCGATTCAATTGTTCAGGGCCGTAGCGGCCTGCAGACCTACATGGCGCAGGTTTACGGCTGGATGACGGTTGGGCTGCTGCTGACCGCGTTTATCGCGTGGTTTGCGGCAAATACCCCGGCGGTCATGATGTTCGTCTTTTCGAGCAAAATTACCTTCTTCGGGCTGATCATTGCCCAACTGGCGCTGGTGTTTGTGCTGTCGGGTATGGTGCAGCGGCTTAGCGCCGGCATGGCGACGACGCTATTTATGCTCTATTCGGCGCTGACCGGGCTGACGTTGTCGAGCATCTTCATCGTATATACCTATTCATCGATCGCCAGCACCTTTGTGGTGACCGGCGGGATGTTCGGGGCGATGAGCCTGTATGGCTACACCACCAAGCGCGACCTGAGCGGCTTTGGCAGTATGCTGTTTATGGGGTTGATTGGTATCGTGCTGGCATCGCTGGTTAACCTGTGGCTGAAGAGCGAAGCGCTGATGTGGGCCGTGACCTACATTGGGGTGCTGGTGTTTGTCGGCCTGACGGCGTATGACACCCAGAAGCTGAAAAATATCGGCGAGCAAATCGATACCCGCGACAGCGCCAATCTGCGTAAATACTCAATTCTTGGCGCATTAACGCTGTATCTGGACTTCATCAACCTGTTCCTGATGCTGCTGCGTATCTTCGGCAACCGCCGCTAATCTTATCCCGGATAGCGGCGCGCTGCGCCTTATCCGGGCTACCTCTTTACCAATGGCTGCTGAAACTGCCGCTGTTGGTGGCCTCAAAATCGCTGAGACGTTCCCGGAAGGCCGGGCAGCCCGCATGGATGCGGGCTGAGGGCCGTGATTTGCAGGGACGCTCCCTGCGCCATGGAAAACATAGTGCAGAAAAATTAACCGGGAGCGCAATATCCTCTGAAGCGACGCGGGGTAAACGCTTTTCTCATTCTGAAAAAGTTGAAACTGGTAACAGTATCTACCAATCCGCAAAAATGACGCCCGGTAAGCGCAAGCGCGACCGGGGAGTTTCATTCGCGAGCCATTTTGCACTCGTTCTTTTGCCGCAGTTTTTTCGCCCGACTTTCCAACAGTAGATAAGCCACCGTCGCCAGCAGTAGCGGCAAAAAATAATAAAGCGCGCGCCAGGCAAGCAGTGCGGCGATAATCGCGCCCTTCGAAACCGTTTCGCCGGAAAGCATGGCGATAAACACCGCCTCCAGCACGCCAATCCCGGCCGGAATATGAACGATTACGCCGGCGATACTGCTCACCAGCAGTACACCCAACACCAGAAAATAGTTAATCCCGCTACCCAACAGTAGCCAGATAATGGCCCCCATTACCATCCAGTTTGCCGCCGAGAGCCCAATCTGCAGCAAGGCGAAGTGCAGAGAGGGGAGTACCAACCGCTGGCCCTTAATGGTCAAATGACGGCGTTTGGAGAAGGCGCAGCCAGAGAGATAGAGCAGGATAAAAAGCAGGAGAACGCCGCCAATAATGCGCAGCGTAGTTTGACTGATGTACCAGTGCGGCGGAAGTTGCACCAGGTTGGCGCTAAATATTACCCCACCCAGCAGAATATAGCCCAGCCAGTTGGTGGTAATGCTTAGTGAGAAAATACGGGTGATAGTACCGCCGGTCAGGCCCAATCGAGAATAGAGCCGATAGCGCATACCGATACCGCCAACCCAGGTACTGAGCGTCAGGTTAAAGGCATAACAGATAAACGACACCAGCATCACCTGCTGTTTTGCCAGTTTATGCCCGCAATAGACGCGACCAAGGAGATCGTAGCAGCCGTAAATCAAGTAGCTGACGATAACCAACCCAATGGCGCTAAATAGCGCCAGACGGTCGTATCCGCGGATGACTTTCCATACTTCTTGCCAATCGACCTTTTGCGCGTAAATCACCAGTAATACGATGACGGCGATAAAAAAGAGCACGGTAAGTACTCTTTTCGCCATCCGCCAGCGTGGATGCGATTTGCTCATAGCGGATTGTCCCTGGCGTGTGTTTCTACCCTATCCTGGGTTTCTATTTCCGGCTGCACCGGCGGGCTGACTCTGGCTAACTGCGGAGTATGAGCCGGTAGCCAGCCGACCCATGCCGGGAAGTGGCGCAGAAAGTGGAAGGCCGCCACGCTCACCCCTAACCGCCACCAGTTGCGTTTCGGCAGCATCGATTTATCTATTTGCTGACAATCTCTGGCGATAAGGCCGTTAAGGTTATCGCGCAGGGTCTGGTTAAACTCGCGGTCGTGGATAATCAGATTGGCTTCCAGGTTCAGCGACAGGCTCAGCGGGTCGAGATTGCTGGAGCCCACCGTCGCCCAGTGGTCGTCCGCCAGCGCCACCTTGCCATGTAGCGGGCGGCGGCGATACTCGAATATCTGCACCCCGCCTTTAATCAGATAGTGATACAGCAGGTGGGCGCCGAATTTCACAATCGGAATATCCGGCTCGCCCTGGACAATTAACTTCACCCGTACGCCGCGCCGGGCGGCGTTGCGCATTGCATGCAGCAAGCGGTAGCCGGGGAAGAAATAGGCATTGGCAATAATGACCTCCCGGCGGGCGGTGGTGAGCATTTTTAAATAATGGCGTTCGATATCGTCGCGATGCTCATGGTTGTCGCGCCAGACGAACAAGGCCTGGGCTTCTCCAGGCGTATGATTGATTTCCGGCTGGTGGCGACGGCGGCGCCACCAGCGGCGAGCGGCGGCGCTGGTGGGCAGGTTCTCCAGCTCGAATTGTAAGATATCGAGCACCACCGGCCCTTCGACCTGGACGGCGTAATCCTGTTTCGCTTCGGGGCCGTAGTCGCTCATATGTTCGGCAGAGTAGTTGATCCCGCCGACAAAGGCGGTGGCGTCGTCGATGACCACGATTTTACGGTGCATGCGGCGGAACAGATTTGTTCGCATACCCAGCAGCTTGGGGCGCGGATCGTAATAGCGAAAAATGACGCCGGCGGCGGTGAGCTCGCCGACAAAATTATCGCTGAGATCCGGTGAGCCGTAGCCGTCGAGCAGCACTTCTATCTGAATACCGCGGCGAGCGGCTTTCAGCAGCGCGGCGTGCAGTTGCCAGCCCACCTCATCTTCAAACCAGATAAAGGATTCGAGGATCACCTTGCGCTGCGCGCGGGCAATGGCGTTAAACAGCGCTGGATAATACTGGTCGCCGTTCTCCAGTAGCGTAATACGGTTGCCTTCCTGCCAGCGACATTTCACAGATGTATCTCCACGCTCAGGGGCGCATGATCGGACAGATGCCGCCATTGTTTAAGGGCCAGCGCTTTTGGGCGGCTGGCATGGGCGTTCTTAATGTAAATACGATCGAGGCGCAGCAGCGGAAACGTCACCGGAAAGGTGCGCGCCGGCCGCCCGCCGGCGCGGGTAAATATCTCCTCCAGCCCGGCCTGCGCTCTTAATGGCTGATTAGCCTGCTGACGCCAGTCGTTAAAATCGCCGGCTACCACTACCGGATCGCCTGCGGGGAGGGCATTAACCCACTCGGCCAGCATGGCCAGCTGCGCCTGACGCTGGTGGGCCCGTAACCCCAGATGGACGCAAATAACGTGAATTGTCACGCCGCTGTGCGGCGGCACGATACGGCAGTAGAGTAGCCCGCGTTTTTCGCCGTGACCGACTGAGATATCGCGATTCTCATAGTATTCAATGGGAAAGCGTGATAATACGGCATTGCCGTGATGGCCTTCCGGATAAACCGCATTGCGCCCATAGGCGTAATCGCTCCACATGGTGTCAGCAAGAAACTCATAGTGGGGGGTATCGGGCCAATTTTCGACATGTAGGGGGTGCTCTTCGTGCGCGCCCATCACTTCCTGCAGGCAAACAATGTCAGCGCCGACGCTGCGAACGGCTTCGCGTAATTCGGGTAAAATAAAACGTCGATTAAGCGCAGTAAAGCCTTTATGGGTGTTAATTGTCAGCACGTTCAACGAAATTCGCGACGTTTGTTCAGCCATGATTCTCCAGTTTCCTTAATAAAATAGTGTAGTAGACGTCACAAAAAGATGCGGTGATACGGAATTTTCCGTAAAGTGCGGTACTCTGAGTAGCAGAGAAAAATCCTTCAGGAGAGAAGCCATGAAGTGGCAACAACGTGTACGCGTCGCAACTGGCCTCAGTTGCTGGCAGATTATGTTGCATCTACTGGTCGTGGCAGTACTGGTGATGGGTTGGATGAGCGGCGCGCTGGTGCGCGTCGGGTTAGGGCTATGCGTACTGTACGGCGTCACGCTGCTGGCGATGCTGTTTTTACAGCGTCACCATGAAGAACGCTGGCGCGACGTGGGGGACTTCCTTGAAGAGCTCACCACAACATGGTACTTCGGCGCCGCCATGATAGTCCTCTGGCTGTTGTCGCGCGTATTACACAACAACCTACTGCTGGCCCTCGCCGGGCTGGTAATATTAGCAGGCCCGGCGGTGGTCTCGCTGCTGGCGAAAGATAAAAAACTAGGCAATCTTTCTTCGGAACATCGCATACGCCGCTGAGCCGGTAGTGGCCGCTATCACCAATAGCGGCCACAAACTTCCCCACACAATCTTCAGACTCGCATCCTTGAGATAAATTTGCTTGGTGATATCGGTAAAGTGGCGGATCGGGTTTATCCAGGTAACATCCTGCAGCCACTGCGGCATGTTTTCTACCGGCGATACGTAGCCGGAAAGCAAAATCGCCGGCATCATAAAGACGAATACGCCGATAAACGCCTGCTGCTGCGTTGAGCACAGCGAAGAAATCAATAACCCAAATCCCACCAGCGACAAACCATAAATCACCATGGTGAAGTAGAACAGCAGCAGAGAGCCGGCAAACGGGATCTGATAGGCCCAGATGCCTATCGCCAGCACGATTGTCGCCTGCAGGGTGGCGACAATCAGCGCCGGCACCGCTTTACCAACAAATATCTGCCAG
>CABUCP010000137.1 GCA_902490055.1 uncultured Klebsiella sp.
TTTAATCGAGCGTGCTGCCGGACTTCAGGGTGCAGATATAGAGCGGCGAGTTGATAGAGCTCAGCAGAATGGCTTTGTTGTTAAGCTTTTGCGCGTTGAGAAACAGACCGTCGTGGCTGTCGGACATCTCGCGCATGAAGTAGTCGAAAATCACGTCGGGCGATTCGTCAATTGATGAGGCGCTGGATTCCCACTGCTTGATACGGTAGTGGCGTTCGGTTGCGGAGATGCGCTTGCTGGTGTAGCTGAATTTGACGTAACGCTGCAGATAGAGCCAGCCGGCGGCAGAGTCGGTGTAACCTTCCACCACCATCGAACCGTGACCGTTGGCGCCGAAATTAAAATGGACATTGCCGTTAACGTTCTCTTTTTCCATGTTCTCAAAGCGCATAATTGCTTTGGTGGAACAGCTCATCACGCCGTCGTTGGCATCCGGCAGCAAACGCCAGGCGCTGAAGCCGGCGGCGGCGATAAACGCCAGGGCGGAAAGGGCGAAAAAGGAGCGGGGCGCGAGTTTCATTGCGGCTTCCAGGAGTAGTAAAAGTAGTTATCGCAATAGCTAAACGGGTTGTCTTCGTGCATCGCGCAGTGGGCGAGGAATACCCGGCCCAGGCCGTTGGTCTCCAGCCGATCGCCATAGAAGAAGACAAAGCGTTCTCCCGGCTTGCAGCTAAGTTTCAGCCGCTGACGCACCTCATCAAAATTCTTGCCATAGGCGTTGGCGGAGACCGAGCGCAGCATTTCATCGCTGGCCAGCAGTTCGCACTGGCTATGGCTCATTAGCGTCAGATTGATTGGCCGCGCGACGTGGGTAGCGGCGAGACTAAATGCCACCAGCAGCAGGGCGATGACCAGCAGGCAGCCGCCGGCAAGGTACCAGCACATGCCGCGCGCATGTCGCGTGGCGGCGGGCGCTGGCGGTGTCGCCGCCGCAGGCGTCGCTGCTTCATCGGGGGACTCGGGTGAATGAGCCGCCTCGGCAAGCGGCGGCTCGGCGTCGAGCAGTTCGATGCTGAGATCCTGATTTAGCTGCAGCATACCGCGCGACACGGTGACGATGATGTTATCGATATCGTAGTGACGGAAGGTTTTGCGCAGCATGCTCAGGTACTGATTGAGATTGCTGTTTGATGAGGTTAAGCCGTTATCGTCCCAGACTTTTTTCAACACCTCATCGCGGCTGACGACGCCGGTATGGCGAAGAAAAAAATAGAGCAGCGCGCTGGCGGTGATGGATAGCTGGCTATCCGGTTCATCGCTGCCTGGTAGAGTTAGTGTGCCGTCCGTTGCGTCATAAATGAGACGGGCATTGATGTTGTAGCGCATCGCGGCCTCAATTTAATAGCTTCACGCGGGAAGCGTCATCCGCGTCAGATCGCTTACCAGCGACTGGCGGTGTTCGCTGCTCATGGTGCGCCCTTCGGTCAGCTCCGATAACCAGATACCGTCGGCGGCGTAGCGCACCAACGTACCGGTCGGGCCGTTATCGAGCGCATCGCCCTGTGCCAGATGCTCAAGCATCCAGTCGCGCCAGCATTTTCGCAGCACCGGCTCATCCGGCATCGCCAGCGACAGCACCATCAGCTGGCGGCTTTCGTGGGTGTCCGTCAGCTCCGGGTTGGACAGATAGCGCAAATAGGCGCGGGTAAAGCGCCCGTAAGCGAGGTTATCGGCGGCCATCAGCTCGCTTATCGCCTTTTCCATAATCGCCAACAGCCGGGCGAACAGGGCGAAAATCAGCGCCTGCTTATTGGGGAAATGGTGCAGGAGCCCGCCTTTGCTGACGCCAGCCTCGCGGGCGACGGCGTTCAGCGACAGGGCGGCGATACCGTCCCGGCCGGCAATCATCGCCGCGGATTCAAGCAACTGACGGTGCAGACGGACGGGATCTTTTTTACGATGCTGGGCTTCCATATTCATGGCCGGGATCATACCGACCAGACGGTATGATTATTCTTGATCGCTATCAATATGAGAGGGCGCTTCAGGCGGCGGGATGTCGTTATTGCGTGGAGGCTCACAAATTGTCAGCTACCTTTCTGAGATCAGGCAGTTAGCGCGTACGATAGCGGCGGTCGCCACCGCACGCGCGGGGGATTAATCGACTAGTTCCTTAACGATGTTCATCAGGGCGCGTACATCCTCCGGGCGAGTATTGCCGCTTTGCGGATCGATAATCGAGCTGTACACGTGCGGCATTACCCGTTCGACGCCGGCCTGCAGGCAGGTTTGCAGAATCACCGCAAAATTATCGAGATCGATGCCGCCGGTGGGCTCAATCAGCGTCATGCCTTTTTCTGCTGCGCTTTCGGCGAGCGCCTTCAGCTCCGCCAGCGACTTTTCGCCGCCCATCGGGAAAAACTTAGCCGCCTGCGCGCCCATATCCTGAATCATTCTAACTGCGGCATCGCAGGAGACCCGCGCCGGGGTGCCGTGAGCGCTGCGAACGCCGGTCGAAATGAGCACCTCGCCGGGCGTAGCGCTGGGGCTGACCAGGGCGTTGATCTGGGTCTGCTGGCCGCCGGTTGCCGCCAGCGCCCCGGCGGCAAATCCGCAGCCGGTGAAGGTCTGATTGACGTGGGCGGGATGGACCTGCGCCGCGATCATCGCCGCTTTATAAAACTGCGCCGGGTCGCCGGCGCCGAGGCCGACGGAAATAGACGGTACTTCCGCCATCCAGCGGCGCACTTCAGCAACGCCCTGTTCGACGCCGGTAAATTGCGCCGAGAGCACGCCAATCACCGCGTGTCCTTCGGCGGCCTCATAGATTTCCCGGGCGTTGGCAATGTCCTTCGCCAGCACGTTAATCGCCACCCGCTGGCGATAGAAGTTAATTCCCTGCATGCTGCGTAATCTCCTGTAAGCGTGCGACGATGAGCGGCATTTCACCCTCGCCGACGGTGCGAGGGTCAAGGCTAAAATGGCCCTCATGCAGATAGTAACGGCGGGCGTAAATGGCGATATCGCCGCCGCGTAGCTGGGCTTCAACCTCACGGGCGCTCAGTCCCAGCTCATTGGCGTCGACGCTAACCCGAATGCGCCAGATGGCGCGCCCGGCTTCGTCCTGCTCGATATCGGCGCGCAGGCCGCGCAGGGCGGAAATCGCCTCGGCGTACGGACGCAGCACGGCGGCATCAGGCGCGGGCGGCGCCGTCCGGTAGCGGTCCAGCGCGTAGACGAGACCGACCATATTCTCTTTGCCGATTTTCATCGCCCGCGCGATGCCGTGGTGCTGGGCTTTACAGGCGGCGATCCAGCGGCGTTTGCCGCTAATAAAGCCCGAGGTTGGGGCGTTAAAGGCTTTCGCCCCGCTGTAGATAACCATGTCCGCGCCGCTGGCGACCCACTGGCGCAAGTCTTCTTCGGCGGCGGCATCGACGATCAGCGGCAGATGATGCTGGCGCGCAACCTGCACGAAATCGTCAATGTCGAGCATGCCTTTTTGCACGCAGTGGTGCGATTTCACATACAGCAGCGCCGCCGTATTTGCGTTCACCGCACTCTCCAGCTGCCAACGCGCCGCCAGGTTGCTGGCGCCGACTTCGACAATGCGCCCGCCGCCCAGGCGAATGGCGCTGGTGATTGGCGCGCCGTAATCGACATTATGCCCGCGCAGCATCACTACCTCGTTCGGCCACTGGCTGCTATCCGGCATCTGCGTCACCTTTTCCGCCTCGCCGCGGGTGATCGCCGCCGCGACGGCGATGGCGATCCCGGCGGAGGCGCAGGAGGTGATATAGCTGTCTTCCGCGCCGGTGTGGGCGGAGACCCGCTCGCCCACGCGGTCGGTGAGTTTATCTATTTCAACGAACGCCCCTGCCGCCTGCGCGGCGGCCTGCATCACCTGCGGGTCGACGCTGGATACGCCAAGGATGGTCATTTTGCCGCAGGCGTTAATCACCCGCTTCAGGCCCAGTTGTTGGTAGATATTGCCGTTCATGATTTACAGCACTCCTAACAGCGAGCAGGCGACGCTGATGGCGACGATCGACAGTAAAATGGTGGTGTAGCGCGGCCCTTTCTTCAGTAAGTAGAAGTAGATAGCGAACACCGCCGCCAGCGGCAGCAGGCCGGGGGCAATCGAGTCGAGGATCTGTTGTACCACCACTTCCGAGCCCTTCAGCGCGCTGATTTTCAGCGGCGTGGTGATTTTGACGTAGCTTGCCGACAGCGCGCCCATCATGATCAGACCCAGCACGTTGGCGCCGTAAATCAGTTCTTTAATTCGCCCCCCTTGCAGCAGACCGATGATGGAATCGCGGCCCAGGGTGTAGCCCTTATGGACCAACCCGTAGCTTATCGCCATGGTGATCGCCGGGTAGAGGATCAGCGGGGCAATCCCGCCGAACGCGCTGCCGCTGGCGGCGAAGGGGATGAAAATCGCAATCAGCAACGGCATCACCGCGGCCCAGATAATCGAGTCGCCCATCCCGGCCAGCGGGCCCATCAGGCCGGTTTTGATCCCGGTGATTGAAGCATCGCTGATCGGCTCGCCGCGGGTTTTCTGCTCTTCCATGGCGATGGAGATCCCCTGGATAACCGAGCCGAAAGTTTGCTCCGAGTTAAAGAAGTTCAGGTGGCGTTTGAGCGCCTCGGTCTGCTCCTCTTTTTCCGGGTACAGCTT
Organism: uncultured Klebsiella sp.; assembly: GCA_902490055.1. Classification (GTDB taxonomy): domain Bacteria; phylum Pseudomonadota; class Gammaproteobacteria; order Enterobacterales; family Enterobacteriaceae; genus Klebsiella. The sequence goes on from CABUCP010000137.1 coordinate 4,625, forward strand.
TTTGATAATGGGCGTCATTGAGGCGCAGAAAATCAGGCTCTGCAGACGTTCGTAGGAGCTGGATACCTCCGCCCCCAGCCAGTAAATCAGCCAGGCTTTGGTGATATCGGCTTTGCTCAGCGCCTGGGTTTCGCGGGCGCGTTCAACCAGTTCATGTTCCATTACATCGCTACTCATCATGCAGCTCCTTCATTTTTGGCCAGGCCTTTAATCAGGAAGGCGACGCAGGTACCGAAAATCGCCATCGCCATGATGTCCACCTTCAGGTAGAGCACCGCGAAAAATCCGCCGATAAACCACGGCAGCAGGCTCTTTTTACCGATCACCATGATGGTAATGGCGAAGCCCAGCGCCGGCAGAATACCGCCCATAATTTCAAAGGAGTGGGTCAGCCAGAGCGGCATCAATTTGAGGAATTTCTCCACCACGCTTTGGCCAAAGTAGTTGGCGGCGAAGACCACCGGGAAGCGCAGCACCAGCCCCAGCAGCGCCGGATATATAAAGGCGCAGCGCATGATGCCCGCCATATTGGCGCTTTCGGCATGTTTGTCGGCCATATGTACCCACGCGGCGTTGAGCGTGCGGCGCAGCTGATCGAGGAACACTCCGATGACGCCAAAAGGAATCGCCAACGCGATCGCCAGGTTGGGTTCCATTCCGGCCTTCACGGCAATCGGAATGGCGATACAGGCGGCCAGCGCCGGATCCGACGGCACGTTGCCGCCCGGCGTGGAGGTCACTCCAAGATAGACCAGTTGCATACCTGCGCCGATGATCATCGCGGTTTTCATATCGCCCAACAGCAGGCCGACGAACACGGCGATCACCACGGGCTGCAGCAACATGGCGGAGAAGGTATAGCCAAAACGTAATCGGGCGAACCAGTAATACAACCCCATCAGGCTCGCAAAGAGTAAGGTATCCATAGTTTTTACCTGCTTATCAACTGGTTAGAATTTTTTCAGTATGTCGTCCAGTGACTGTGGTTTATCTTCCGGGATGGTCTGGAAGAACACCTGAATGCCGCTATTTTTCAGTTCGCCGAGGATGCCGACGTCTTTTTCATCGAGGGTGATGTTCTGGAATACGGCCTTGCGGTTCGGCCCGCCGCCCAGTCCGCCAACCTGAATCGTCTGCACGTCAAAGCCCAACTGGACGGCTTCCTGAACGGCCGACAGCGACGGGAACAGCACCAGCACATTGCCATCGCCGAGCTGATTCTCTTTCCAGGCGGCGGCGAAGCTGGCATTGCCGTAGCAGTCAACTTTGATGTTTGGCGGCGCGGCCATTAAGTAGATGTTTTTCATAAACGGATCGGCATCCAGCTCGTCGCTGACCACGGCGATGCGGTTGGCCTGCGATTGGCCGACCCATTTGGTGACGACCTGACCGTGGATCAGACGGCTATCGATACGACATAAAACGATTTTTGCCATGATGGGCTCCTTAAGGGTTTAACTGGTTGACGTGGGCGACAACATCGCGGCAGCTGCTGCGTCCGGCTTCGACCAGCTCAGTCACGCAGCCGGTAAGCGGGCCCTGTTCGCGCCTATCCAGCGCTTCCAGCAGCAGCGAGGCGTTGAGCCCGCAGACGACGGCGATGGGATAATCCGCGCTCAGGCGCGCGGCGACGTTAGAGGTAGTACCGCCGAGAAAATCGGTCAAAATCAGCGAGCCTGCCGGCATCGCCTGCACCGCCGCTTCGACGCGTTGGTAAAACTCGCCGAGGGTATCGACCGGCATAAGGGCGATTTCGCTGACGCCGGCGATTTCGCCGGTCACCATGCGCAGGCTGTCGCACAGCTGCGTGCCCCAGCCGCCGTGGGTGAGCAGCAGAATTTGGGGTAACTGGGTGGTAGGTTCAGTGGATGACAAAGTGGCCTCCTGGCGCCGAATCATTGACGCACTAATAAGAGCAAAGCGCGTGCCACAATTTGTGTCATCTACCGAAGGAGAAAAGGCTGGCGGGCCGCGAAGCCGCGCCAGGACAGGCATTAACTAAATAATAATTCGTAGATATAAATGTACTCGGCATCGGATAAACGGATGGCGTAGGCCTCCTCAACCGGATGGAAAGCCGATTTGATGACACTAAACGCCTGAGCGTCCATATCGGGCCGGGTTTCCAACGCCATCTGTAACGGTTTCCGGTTAATCACGATACGCTCGACCATACAGCAACAGTGGATCAGGAAGCGTAGTGTCACCTGGCGGTTAGGCGCAATGTCCAGCGAGCTCCTGAGCTGGTTCAGGATCCCCTCCATCTCCTTTAATATGCGCTGCGGGTTGAGCACCGAAATATGGTTGATAATGCTTTCCATGGTCAGGGCGCTGATAAACCGGGAGGCGCTGCGCTCCATCTCCAGACGGCGCTCGCTGCTGGACAGATCGGGGGTCAGCAGGCTGAGCACCAGCTCCGGCCCCTGCTCGGAAAATAGCTCCTCCAGCGAGATAAACGGGATATCGGGCAGCCCCGGCTGGAAAGTGCCGACAATGCCCGCCAGCCGTTCATGCGCCTTGATCGCCTGCTGTACGCGCTCCGGGCTGCGAACCTCGTTGTAATCGAGGATCACCATCCGGGTATCCTGCGACATCAGTTCGCCAAAGCTCTCCTCCAGCACCTTTTTGATTTTTTCCGCCGTGCCCATGCCGGTGATGCAGGAGATAACCAGCACCTTGCCAGCGTTTTCCTGCTGCGGCGTGCACAGCTGGCTGGCGATACTTTTTTCCTGCATTAAGGCCGCGAGTTGCCCCAGGTCGCCGGTTTCGTAGCTGAGATCGAGGCCGATCTCCAGCAGGCTGGTCAGGGTGATATTCGGCATCAGCAGGACATCGATCTGGAACAGTTTGCTAATGGTGCTACCGAAATGGACCAGCGATCCGATGTCGACCATCAGGATCAGCCGCTGCCAGCGTTTGCTGTGGATCAATTGGATCAGTTTTTCCAGCGTATCGTGCACCGATTGCTCGAACGGCATATCGATGGCGCTGAACAGATCGCGCTCCAGTACCCGATTGACATACTGAGCCATGCTGGTGGCCGTGGTGGCGCCATGAGCAATGAGGATCGCCCCGCAGTCCGGGCTGGCGCTGATGCGCTGGCGGTAATGGCGGCACTCCTTGAGGAACAGGCACAGCCAGACCACCTCGGTGGCCGGGCACTGGATGTGCAGCAGATCGTTGATTTTTTTGCAGAGCAGGGTGG
>CABUCP010000138.1 GCA_902490055.1 uncultured Klebsiella sp.
GTTAATCCGTATGTCACTGGTTCGAGTCCAGTCAGAGGAGCCAAATTTAGAAAAGCCTGCTTTCGAGCAGGCTTTTTGCTTTTCAACATCCGCCACAATTATGCCCTGCGCAAATGCACGCAGGGCTCACCAGGCAATTAACGGAACGGCGGCTCGTTGAAGGTACGCAGCTTACGGGAGTGCATATGGTCACCCTCGGCGCGCAGCAAATCGATGGCGCGGATCCCAATCTGCAGATGTTCGGAAATTGCCCCCTCATAGAAGCGGTTAGCCTGTCCCGGTAGCTTAATCTCACCATGCAGCGGCTTATCGGAGACACACAGCAGCGTGCCGTAAGGTACGCGGAAGCGGTAGCCCTGCGCGGCGATGGTGGCGCTCTCCATATCAATCGCGACCGCGCGGCTGAGGTTAAAGCGCAACGCCGAGGCGGAATAACGCAGTTCCCAGTTGCGGTCATCGGTGGTGACCACCGTGCCGGTACGCAAACGCTGTTTGACCTCTTCGCCGGGCATGCCGCTCACCTGTTTGGTGGCGTCATACAGCGCACGTTGCACTTCGGCAATACTCGGGATCGGAATATCCGGCGGCAGCACCGCATCCAGCACGTGATCGTCACGCAAATAGGCATGCGCCAGCACGTAATCGCCGATTGACTGGCTCTCACGCAGGCCGCCGCAGTGGCCAATCATCAGCCACACGTCCGGGCGCAAGACCGCCAGATGATCGCAGATATTTTTGGCGTTCGCCGGACCCACGCCGATGTTGATCAGAGTGATCCCCTGGCCGTCTTTGGTAATCAGGTGCCAGGCCGGCATCTGATGCTTTTTCCATGCCAGATCGGAAATGGCCTGCTCCGGGGCCTCGGTGTCGGCGGTGATCCAGATGCCCCCCGCGCAGGAAAGCGCAATGTAGGGGCTATCCGGGTCGAGGATTTGGCTGCAGCCCCAACTGACGAACTCATCGACGTAGCGGGTGTAGTTGGTAAACAAAACGTACGGCTGGAAATGCTCAACTGGCGTACCGGTGTAGTGCTTCAGGCGCGCCAGCGAGAAATCGACGCGGCGGGCGTCAAAATGCGACAGCGGATAATATTCGGTAGCGTGGAACAGTCCGTCGGCGGTCTCATCGCCAATCTGCGACAGTTCAGTGGTCGGGAAATAGCGGGTTAACCCGGCGCTCATTGAGCGATCGAGGATTAACTCAGAGCCGTCAATCACGTACGGGTAGGGGATTTCGTGCTGCGAACAGCCGACGCTGATATGCGCGTCGTAGTCCTGATACAGCAACGTCAACTGCTCCAGCAGGTAAGCGCGAAACAGTTTTGGATTGGTAATGGTGGTGGTGTAGCAGCCCGCATGGGTGAATCGCCCCCAGGCGCGAGTTTTTAAGGCTTTGTGATCGGCGCCATCCCACGAAACGGACAGCTGGGGATAGACGAATAACCCTTCAGCGCGGGCTATTTCATCAGGGAGGGTGTTGTGGTGAATGTATTCGCCAATGGCCTTACGCAACGCGTTAACCGCTTTTTCATACTGCGCTTCCAACTGGGAAAGCGCTTGTTCCGGGGTCAGGCTGACGGCCTTCTGGTTCATCATTCGCTCCTTGTTTCAGGTCTGCTGATACTCTCGATAGTATGTCACAGCGCGAAAATGGCGAAGGAAAATTGCGACCCGCAAATAATAGAAGAATTGGTTGATAATAAACGCTTAGAACAGGAGGGCTGTCAGGCAGTCTGCGCCCAGCGTTCGGCGCTAAAGTGGCTGGCAGTCACGACTTTCAGCGTCGCTGCGCTATCATTGTTGATACAGTACAGCGCATTAGGAATCGGCGTAAGTTTATCGCCCTCCTGCAGCCGGCAGCGGGTTTCAATTTCGGCAATGACCGCAATTTGGCCACTTTGCAGAACGACGCAGCCTGGTACAGCAGATGCGTTTTTCCGTACTTTCTTGACCCACCATTCCATGTTTTCACCCTGGCTTGTTACACTTTGAATGAAACGCGTTATCGGTTTAAAGACAACTGAAACCGCCCATTGGTTTAATTTACGTTTAGCTGAAGTAGATAAATCTTAACACCGCGATGCAGCGGGACTGGCAAACAACACATATGGCAATGACGCGATTTAACAAACTTCTGAATCAATCTGGTTTAAGGATAGTCTCGCTGGCGAAAAAAACGCTGGTAGCGGCAGCCATCGTGGTGGTGGTGTTTTTTATTGGCAGGATATATGAATCGGAACGCGGCCCGGCGCTGCAGCGCTGGCACACCTGGTCTGGCGATGAGATGACGGCCAGCGAAATCGATCGCGCCAGCTTTGCCAGTTATCTCAAACGTGAAGATGAAATATTTGCCGATCTGCAGCGCGAGGTCAGCGACCAGCTCTCTGCGGCTGACAAAACGCCGATTAACCGTTTTTATCGCGACAGCCAGGTCTACCCGCAGCGCTTTACGCCCAACTGGAACCACTCTTTTATTTTGCTGCCGTCCGGGAAGCCGCGTGGCGCGGTCGTACTCCTGCATGGTTTAACCGACTCACCCTACAGCGTGCGCTATCTGGCGGAAGATTATCAGCAGCATGGCTTCGTCGCGGTAGCGCCGCGTTTACCCGGCCACGGCACCGCGCCGGGGGCGTTGACCGACGTAGACTGGCAGCAGTGGCTGGCGGCGACTCGCCTGGCGGTGCGGGAAGCGACGCGCCTTGCCGGTAGCGATGTACCGCTGCATCTGGTCGGGTATTCGAACGGTGGGGCGCTGGCGCTGAAGTATGCGCTTGATGGCCTGAATGATAAAACGTTGGTCAGACCGCAGCAGATAGTTCTGCTGTCGCCGATGATTGGCGTAACCGCTTTTGCCCGTTTCGCCGGGATTGCCGGCCTGCCTTCGGTGTTTCCCGCCTTTGCGCGCGCGGCGTGGCTGAACGTGGTACCCGAGTTTAATCCCTATAAATACAATTCGTTCCCGGTGAAGGCGGCGCGTCAATCGTGGCTGCTCACTCAGGCATTGCAAAAGCAGATTATGCAGGCGGCGCAGACCCGGCAGCTGGCCTCGCTGGCGCCGGTGTTAACCTTCCAGTCGGTGATTGACTCCACGGTCAGTACCCGGGCGGTAGTGGATTCGCTATACCGCTATTTACCGGACAACGGCAGCGAATTAGTGATCTTCGATATTAATCAGGCGGCGAATCTGCGGGCGCTTTTCCGCCCGGCAACCTATTCGGCGGTGAATACGTTATTACCGCCCGCGCCGCGTCAGTACTCCATGACGATCGTGACTAACGCCACTCCGCGCACCTATGACACCGTGGCGCGGTTGACGCTGGCGGGTCAAACCACCGACAGCACGCAGGCGCTGCATCTGGCCTGGCCGCAGGATATGTATTCGCTTTCGCATATCGCCGTCCCGTTTCCCATCACCGACTCGCTGTATGGCCGCGAGCCGACGGAGAAAAACCTAAACGGAATTAGTATCGGTACGATTTCACTGCGCGGCGAGACCGCAACGCTCAGCGTCGGCCTCGATACCCTGATGCGCGCCACGTCTAACCCGTTCTTCCCTTATCTGCAGCAGCGGATTAACCAGCATTTACCGCCGCTCTCAGAACAGCAGAATGTGCAAAACCGCCCTTAGCGCGATGCCGATGAGCGCGGCAGGGGCGACGAAGCGGAACAGGCGCACAAACCGCGAGCTGACGCCGAGGAAAATGCCGATGCCGGGCAGGTCGAAGGTCTGGATCAGCAGTCCCGCCGAGGCGTTTATCTGGCTGAGCGTCACTTTACCCTGCTGGGCAAGTTCGGAGATCACGCCGAAGTAAGCGGTGCCGCCGGCGACGCATTTCACCAGCGCGGGCAGGACGAAATTCTCAGGAATGTGTAGCCACTGCAGCAGCGGCATCAACGCATGCTGCAGCATCTCGATGACGCCCGCCGCCTGCATCAGGCCGACGATGGTTAAAGATAAAATCAGCATCGGCACGGCGCCGAGCGCCAGGCGGATGGCATCGGATCCGGCGCTATTGATCACCGCAATCAGTCCTTGAGTGTTTTGTTCGCTTTCCGGAAGCGCTTCCGCGCGGGTACTCTCGACAATTGAGAGCTTTCGCCCGGTGGCGTACCAGCAGACCGCGGCGGCGCACAGCCCGCCAATAATAGAAATGGTAATGGCAGCCAGCCAGTGCAGGCCGAACGGCGTTAAGGGATAAAAGACGTTGCCCTGGCCCATGGCGAAGACCATCGCCAGAGTGGCGGCCATTTGCCGGTCGGAAACGCCGCGCTTATCCATTATCGCGAGGGTGGCGAGCGGGGCGGCGAAGCTGACGAAATTAATCTGAATCAGCGCGAAAGCGCTCATGCCGGTCAGACCGAAGGGTTTCAACAGCGGCGCTAGCCAGCGCACGATGACGTCAAGAATGCCCCGGACTTCGAGATATTTCATTATGATCAGCATGACGACCATAATCGGTAACAAGGTATAAAGCGCCACGTCGACGGAGGATTTCCCCGCTGACATGATGATGCCGATGACATGCAGGTCAAATAGTTAGCGCCATCATAATCCCGATAGTGCGGAATGAACATGCTTTCATGCCCCTGACGGCCCGCTCGCCGATTTTTTGCCCGCTAATAGAGACAGGTGACGACGCTACCTTCGCGTATTTGATAGTCGCCGCTGAACCGACGGCCCGCGGGGAATTCGTCGCCAAGCGTGGTATTGAGGCGCAGCGTGAAGCGTTGGCTTGCCGGATCGAGCGCAATCATCGAAGCGGCGTTGAAATCAAACATCCGCAGCACGCGCGGGTACAGCGCTTTAAACAGACTTTCTTTGGCCGAGAACGCCGTCAACAGCGCCCACTCTATATCCAGCCCGCAGCGGGCGAGTAGCGCCTGTTCCGCCGGGTCGACAAACATATCGGCGCTTTCCCGCATGATCCCCGGCTGCAGGTGTTCGATATCGATCCCGGGATGCAGGCCGTCGGATTGCGCGCTAACGACGGCGAAAGCGATATCCCCGCTGTGCGACAGACTCCCGCGCCAGCCCGTTGGCCAGCGCGGCGCGCGGTCGGCGGCGGTCAATACCGGATCGCTGCAGCCAGATTGGCGCAGCAGATACTGTGCGCAGTAGCGTCCGGCCAGATATTCGGCTTTACGTTTGGCGACGGCGCCAGCAAGGGCGGGGGGGAGCGGAACGGCGTACTGGCTGAATAGTACGTCCTGAAATTGATGCTTTATGAAACGAACCCGACAGAATTTCAGCGCCGGGGCGGCACGCAGGTAGCCGCATTCGGCATGCTGAATAAATGGTAAATTTTGCAAGGTGTCGGTGACGATAAACATGCAGGCTCATCAGGTAAAACGATGTGTGGCGCTACCTTAGCGCAAATGTTGGCAGAAAAGCTACCCGCCCGGCGGCGGGTAGCGGGGTTGGTTAGTCTTCGAACTTGACCGGGTTAGCGCGGTACGCTTTTAACTTCGCGCGCATCCAGCGGCTGCTGTTGCGGTTGACGGCGCTGACGACGCCGGTTGTCGCGCCACCGCCTACCTGGATGTGGAAAATACCGCGTGACGGGAAGTCAGCGTACTTCGGCTGCGAAAGATCCCATTGATGACGGCTGAAGAGCTCCTGCGGGTTGCTGCCCATCATACTGGCATGGACGTCGAGGAATTCGATATTCAACAATTTGGCGTTAATCGCGGTCACGTCGTTGCCGATTTCCGCATGGCCCATCAGGTAACTGCCGCCGGTTCCCCAGAATTCTTCTTCCAGTTCACCTACCGCTTCGGTGACGCTTGCCAGGCGGCTGGCCGGAACCTGCCACGGCAGCACCGGCTGACGCAGATGGCGACTCAGCGACGCGCAGAAATCGAAGGTTCGATCCCACTCATACGGCGAGTAGCAGTAACCGTTTTTGTAGGCGCGGGCGGTAAAGTCATCCGCTTCATAGCGGTCAGCCGCCATAAAGTCTGCGCCTTTCGCAACGGCGGCGGTGCCATCCGCGCGGATGTAGGCTATCTCTTCGAATACGCCAACCAGCAGCGCATACTCAGCGGACAGTTTGCCTGCGAGCGCCGGGTCGATGGTCATTTTCTTCTTCTGACCGTCAGTAGGATCGAACACGTCATCATAGGTGAAATCACGGTATACCCACTGTGAACCGCCAACGCTCCACAGGTTAATCTGCCAGCCGAGCGCCACATCCGGCGCCACCACCCGAACCAGCCAGTTGACCCCTTTGATATAGCCTTTCAGGGTATCGGTGATGGCCGCGGGGATGGCGATGTCCACACCGTGGTGCGCCAGCGCGGCAGCCAGTGGTTCACGCACCGGAATCGCGTAATCCGGTGAGAAACCATATTTCTGGCACTCGCCGAGATAATCCGGATTGACGATAAAGCCTGCCGGAACCGGATGCGTATCATCTTTCATCGCCTGCGCCATTTGCAGCGCCTGAATGAAGTTAGCAAAGCTAAATTGATGGCGTTCAGCATCATCAATGATGTTTTCTACATCGCCCAGCGACAGGTTACAGGTATAAGACACCATCACCGGCAGTACGCTATCACCGCTGATTGCTTCGACGTCGCGCGCCATCTGGATGATTTTACTGGTCGGCTCTTTGGCTGGGTCCAGGTAGGCCGAAGCATCGCCCATACCGTCATCGCCGGAGTATTTAAACAGTGTTGAAACCCGCGCTTCAGCCAGATCTTCGACGTTACTCGGCGACATATCGGCGCAGCCGCCGAAGCTGAGGAAATCGGGGAAGCCTTTAACGCGCAGATTTGCCCCTTCCGTAACGCTAACAGACAGCGTCAGAGGCGCGCTGCCGTCAACGCATAGCGTTGATGATTCCGCGTCAATGTAATAAACCACGCCCGCATAAATCAGGGAGCCGGATTCTATCTGATAAACGCCCGGGGCAATCATGGCCGCTGCGGTATGGCTGGCGGTTTGTAGCGGCAGGTTAGTGAAAGAGTATTGGCGCGGGATATCGCTGTCGTCGATAAGACGTAAATCAAAGCTGGCGGCAACCGATTTTTCGGCGTTAACGGCGAGGGTCAGCGAGGCGGAATTAGCCTGTACCTCGTCGTTCTGGCTAATCTGCGCGCTGGTGAATATTAGCTCATGACGCTGATTATCAAGATTGCCGTTGGCAGCCGCGAACACGTAGTGAACGTTATTGAGCCTGATATCCTCAATACCCACGTTATATTCGCCGGCGGTGGGCAGCTGTTCGAGACGCCGTTGTTGCCCGGCGCGCAGCGTACTGCGTTGTTTCTCGACGCCGTTCTCGCGATAAACCAGCGTCAGGTCTTCATTGTACAGGGCGTGAGTTGCCGGTAAATCTACCGCCACGTCCAGCGTGGTGCTGCGTTCAGCCGGAGCAAAAGCGATAGCCAGTTGGCTGCTTTGGCCTTTGCTGATGGTGACTTCAGCGGCGCTAAGCTGTACCGCCGCGCGCACGGTGCCGTCCGGCGTACATAACGGTTCCGCGCTAACGCTGTAGGTTCCTGCTGCCAGACTGTGTGTTGTGGCGCCGGCGGTTGGGTGCAGAATTTCACTTTTTTCACCGCGTGCCAGGGTGAGTTCGAGAGCGGTATTTTCCAGCCCAGCGGGGAATGCCGCGCAGGTGATGGCTAATTCGCCGGACACGTCGGTTTCTTCGTCGGCGGCAATCGTGAAAGTATCCTGCATTGTTGACCACGCCGGCGCGGAATCGGAACTGGCATTGGCGCCAATATGGATCATCGAAATCGCATTGCCAATCGCCGAGCCGTCAGCAGCGGTGATGGTCAATTTGATGTCGAAAACGCCGCTCGATATTT
>CABUCP010000139.1 GCA_902490055.1 uncultured Klebsiella sp.
TGTGAAGTGATTCACATCCGCCGTGTCGATGGAGGCGCATTATAGGGAGTTCTCGAGCGCCTGCAATAGAAAAATTGCAGAAAAATGACTGACTGCTGCATTCCCCAGCAAAACCCCGCTTTATACCCTTTTACACACAGAATTATCCACAGGATCGCAGCAAAACGCGGATAAAAGCCCGCTGCATCAGCTGCTATATAAGGAGGAGCGAGCGCCTAAAAGAGAAAGATAAAAATTCGCGAGCGTTGCGCAAACGTTTTCGTTACAATGCCGCGCTATGACACGGATGCCCGGTTGGGTGCGTTAGGTGAGTTTTTAGGCAAAAACTCACCTAACGCTCTCTGTAATGTTCAAATCCTGGGGATTTAATACCATGCAACAACGTCGTCCAGTCCGCCGCGCCCTGCTCAGTGTTTCTGACAAGGCCGGTATCGTCGAATTCGCGCAGGCGCTTTCCGCTCGTGGTGTTGAGCTACTGTCCACCGGCGGCACCGCTCGCCTGCTGGCAGATAAAGGCCTGCCGGTAACCGAAGTCTCTGACTACACCGGTTTCCCGGAAATGATGGATGGACGCGTGAAAACCCTGCATCCGAAAGTACACGGCGGCATCCTCGGTCGTCGCGGTCAGGATGACGGCATCATGCAGCAGCACGATATCGCGCCTATCGATATGGTTGTCGTTAACCTCTACCCGTTTGCCCAGACCGTCGCTCGTGAAGGATGCTCGCTGGAAGACGCGGTGGAAAACATTGATATCGGCGGCCCGACCATGGTGCGCTCTGCGGCAAAGAACCATAAAGACGTCGCCATCGTGGTTAAGAGCAACGACTACGACGCCATCATTAATGAGATGGACGCCAACGAAGGCTCCCTGACGCTGGAAACCCGTTTCGACCTCGCCATTAAAGCTTTCGAACATACCGCCGCTTACGACAGCATGATCGCTAACTACTTCGGCAGCATGGTTCCGGCCTATCACGGCGAAAGTAAAGAAGCCGCTGGCCGCTTCCCACGTACCCTGAATCTGAACTTCATTAAGAAGCAGGATATGCGCTACGGCGAAAACAGCCACCAGCAGGCTGCCTTCTATATAGAAGAGAATGTAAAAGAGGCTTCCGTGGCTACCGCCATCCAGCTGCAAGGCAAAGCGCTCTCCTATAACAACATTGCCGACACCGATGCGGCGCTGGAATGCGTAAAAGAGTTTAACGAGCCGGCCTGCGTTATCGTTAAGCACGCCAATCCATGCGGCGTTGCCGTCAGCAACTCGATCCTCGACGCCTACGATCGCGCTTACAAAACCGACCCGACCTCCGCATTCGGCGGCATCATCGCCTTTAACCGCGAGCTGGATGCGGAAACCGCTCAGGCTATCATCTCTCGCCAGTTCGTCGAAGTGATCATCGCCCCGTCCGCCAGCGAAGAAGCGCTGAAAATCACCGCTGCGAAGCAGAACGTTCGCGTACTCACCTGCGGTCAGTGGGATACCCGCGTCGCCGGTCTCGATTTCAAACGCGTAAACGGCGGGCTGCTGGTGCAGGACCGCGATCTCGGCATGGTCACCGCGGGCGAACTGCGCGTGGTCAGCAAACGTCAGCCGAGCGAGCAAGAGCTGCGCGATGCGCTGTTCTGCTGGAAAGTGGCGAAATTCGTCAAATCCAATGCCATCGTTTATGCCAAAGACAATATGACCATCGGTATAGGCGCCGGCCAGATGAGCCGCGTCTACTCGGCGAAAATTGCCGGGATTAAAGCCGGTGATGAAGGTCTGGAAGTGAAAGGTTCCGCCATGGCTTCAGACGCGTTCTTCCCGTTCCGCGATGGTATTGATGCCGCAGCCGCAGTAGGTATCACCTGCGTTATCCAACCGGGCGGTTCTATCCGCGACGAAGAAGTGATTGCCGCCGCTGACGAGCATGGTATCGCCATGATCTTCACCGACATGCGCCACTTCCGCCATTAATTCACGGAGCAGCAGATGAAAGTATTAGTAATCGGCAACGGCGGGCGCGAACACGCGCTGGCCTGGAAAGCGGCCCAGTCGCCGCTGGTTGATACCGTCTACGTCGCGCCGGGCAACGCCGGCACCGCGCTGGAGCCGGCGTTGAAAAACGTCGCCATCGGCGTCACTGACATTCCCGCGCTGCTGCGCTTCGCCCAGGACGAGAAAATCGATCTGACTATCGTTGGCCCGGAAGCGCCGCTGGTCATTGGCGTAGTCGATGCGTTTCGTGCCGCAGGGCTCGCTATCTTCGGGCCAACCGAGGGCGCCGCGCAGCTGGAAGGCTCAAAAGCCTTCACCAAAGATTTCCTCGCGCGCCATCATATCCCCACCGCGGAATACCAGAACTTCACCGAGGTTGAGCCTGCGCTGACATACCTGCGTGAAAAAGGCGCGCCGATCGTCATCAAAGCCGACGGCCTGGCGGCGGGTAAAGGCGTTATCGTGGCGATGACCCTTGAAGAAGCCGAAGCAGCGGTTAAAGACATGTTGGCCGGTAACGCCTTTGGCGATGCAGGTCACCGCATCGTGATTGAAGAGTTCCTCGATGGCGAAGAGGCCAGCTTTATCGTGATGGTTGACGGCGAACACGTCCTGCCGATGGCGACCAGTCAGGATCACAAGCGCGTCGGCAACGGCGATACCGGCCCGAACACCGGCGGTATGGGGGCTTACTCCCCGGCGCCGGTGGTTACCGATGAAGTCCATCAGCGCACCATGGAGCGGATTATCTGGCCAACCGTTAAAGGCATGGCCGCGGAAGGCAACACCTACACCGGTTTCCTGTATGCCGGTCTGATGATCGACAAGCAGGGCAACCCGAAGGTTATTGAGTTCAACTGCCGCTTTGGCGATCCGGAAACCCAGCCGATCATGCTGCGCATGCAATCCGACCTGGTAGAGCTGTGCCTCGCCGCCTGCGCGGGCAAGCTGGACGAGAAAACCTCCGAGTGGGACCCGCGCGCTTCGCTGGGCGTGGTCGTCGCGGCGGGCGGTTATCCGGGCAACTATAATAGCGGCGACGAAATCTTCGGCCTGCCACAGCAGGAAGCGGCAGACGGCAAAGTCTTCCACGCCGGCACCAAACTGTCTGACGACCAGCGCGTGCTCACCAACGGCGGGCGCGTACTGTGTGTGACCGCACTGGGCGATTCCGTGGCGCAGGCGCAGCAGCGCGCCTATGAACTACTGACCGATATCCGTTGGGACGGCAGCTTCAGCCGTAACGATATCGGCTGGCGCGCCATCGAGCGTGAACAGAACTAACGGCTGAGTTTTGCCAACAGCGTTTTACGCGTAATCCCTAACTGACGGGCGGCTTCGGTTTTGTTGCCGCCCGTTTTTTCCAGCGCCGCCATAATCACCTCTTTTTCAACTTCCACTAACGGCTGAATCAGCGCCTCATCGTTGCCAGTGACCGACAGCGGCGTGCCCGCAATCGCCATCGGCAGTTCGCGCTCGGAAATATACTCTCCGGTCAGCAGCACTACCGCCCTTTCCACCGCATTTTCCAGCTCGCGGATATTGCCCGGCCAGCCATAATGGATCAGCAGGTCCATCGCCTGCGGAGTAAAACCCAGCACCGCTTTGCGATTGCGTTCGGCATAGCGTTTGAGAAAGTGCTGCGCTAATTGAGGAATATCTTCCCGCCGCCGGCGCAGCGGCGGCATATCAATGGTGACGACATTGAGGCGGTAATAGAGATCCTGGCGAAAGCGCCCGGCGCTCACCTCCTCCGCCAAATTACGGTGAGTCGCGGCAATCAGCCGCACATTCACGGAAAGCGTCTGGTTACAGCCAACGCGCTGTACTTCCCGCTCCTGTATGGCCCGCAGCAGGCGCACCTGCATCAAAGGCGAGATGTCGCCAATCTCATCCAGAAACAGCGTACCGCCATCCGCTTCAACAAAACGCCCTTCTCGCCGCCGATCCGCGCCGGTAAATGCCCCTTTTTCATGGCCAAACAGCTCGGACTCCAGCAGTGACTCATTCAGCGCCGCACAGTTCAGCGCCACCAGCGGCTTTTCGCGACGCTCGCTGCAGGCGTGAATCGCGCGCGCCACCAGCTCCTTGCCGGTTCCCGATTCCCCGCATATCAGCACCGTCGCATCCGAGGGGGCCACCAGCGTAATATTATTGAGCAGCGTCTGCATCGCCGGGCTATCGCCGATCATGCCCCAGCGCGCATCCTTCGCAGCGCTGAATTCGCCCTCGTTGTGTTGAGTGTGCGCCAGCGCGCCAACCAGCGTCTCCTGTAGGGTGTCAAAATTCAGCGGCTTGACCAGATAATCCAGCGCCCCGGACTTAATGGCCTCTACCGCCGTGCCGACGCTGGAGAATGCCGTCATGATCAGCACCGGTATCGCCGGGTTGTAGGCTTTAATTTCTTTTAACGTCGCGATACCGTCCATCTCCGCCATGCGGATATCACACAGCACCAGGTCGAAGACCCGCTGATGGATCTGTTCCAGCGCCTGGCGCCCATTGTGGGCTAACGCCACCTGATAACCCCAACCGCGCAGCAGCGCCTGCAAAATAGTGCAGTGGCTGATGTCATCATCGACGACCAGAATCTCTACCTTATCGCTGCTCATGCTTCCTCTTCCCTCCGTTGAGCATCCAGCGGCAGCCACAGCGTAAATATCGCCCCGGCCCCCGGCTGGCTTTCGGCGCGGATCGTCCCGCCATGTTGTTCGATAATATTCTGCACCACCGCCAGCCCCAGCCCGGTGCCGTCCGCTTTGGTGGTGAAATACGGGGTGAAGATAGCCTGTAGCTCTTCGGCGTTCATCCCCTTGCCGCTATCCGCGACAACGATTTTCACCCGCCGCCGCTCGGTTTCACAGGCCGACACGCGGATGACGCCATCATGGTCAATGGCCTGCATTGCATTCAGATACAGATTCAACAGCACCTGGTTCAGGCGGTCGGGGTCGGCTTGGATCAGGGCTAGTTCAGGACGCGGGGTAAACTGTAGGTCGATGCCGCGGCTCTGCGCATCCTGGCTCACCAGTTGCAATGAATGACGGATAAGCTCATTGAGATCGACCGGCTGGTAATGTAAATGGGCGGGGCGAACCAGCTCAAGCAGCTCACTGACCACCCGATTCAAGCGGTCGACCTCTTTAGCCATCACCTGCGCTAATTGCTGGGCCTCGCCGCCGGGCGGCGTGCGCTCGGCAAAATACTTCGCCAGCCCTTTAATAGAAGAGAGCGGATTGCGGATCTCGTGCGCGACCCCTGCCGCCAGGTGCCCAAACGCCACTAGCTTTTCTTTCCGCGCCATCGCCTCCAGCAGTTGCTTACGCGAACGACGGTAACGGCGGAACCAGAACTGGGCGAGGATTGTCGCCGCTATCACCAGCACGGCGGCGCCCAACATGATCATCATGTTCCGCTGCCCGCGGGCCTGCGCCGCATCGAGCTCGCGGCTATCAAAGGCGATAAAAATCACCTGCGGAACGTCGGGCTGAACCAGCCCGCTGCCGCAGCGCTTCATCATTCCCATATGGTGGCCACGGGCAGCATTTAACGGACGAAACTGGCGGTAGATCTCCAGCGCCGGCTGCGGTTCGCCAAGCCGACGCCAGCGCTCCTGCTCTCCCACCTCAAGTTCACGCATCTGCGCCGGGCTATATAGCACGTTACCCACCTGCAGCGGGTCGCTATGGGCGATAATTTTACCGTTTTCATCAGTCACCGCGAACCACAGCACGCCGGGCTGCCAGGCCATCTCTTCCAGCAGCGACTGCAGTTGCGCATGATGCATGCGCATCCCCATGCCGACACGCGTGCCGGATTCCAGCGCGCGGATGAGTACGCTCCCTTTTTCCTCGATAGTTTTCCGGGCGGCTGCGGTTTCCCGCCCATAATCGCGGACGATCATCGCGGAGAACAGGATAACCAACAGCACAACCGTGCCGGTCAGCAGCCAACTCAAGGCGCCTGCTACGGCGTCGCGGGAAAAGGATTTGATACGGTACATGAGCGGGTCCTTGTCGTTTCCTGTTTGCTATCTGCAGGATCCATCAGCAGAAATCATGCCATTTTTCCACACCGCCAAACCTGTCCTGAGACATAGAGCCGATGGTTTAGCGAGTAAAAATGACTCACCGCTCCCACGCGGAACGCGTCATTTTTACTCGTTTGGGGGATATCAGCCGCGAGCGAACCTGTATTCATGCGCTTTTTCAGGCTGGCATGGAAGATGCAACACAGAGGGAAACCACACAGGAGATGACGCTATGAAACGGAAACCGACTTTATCCCTCGCCCTCGTGGCGCTTGCCGCGTTGACCTTTGGCAGCAATGCTGCCTGGGCCGGGCATCACTGGGGCTACGGCAACGGGATGGGCGCCCAGGGCTACAGCCAGCTCACCCAGGAACAACAGGCAACTGCGCAGAAACTGCATGACGATTACTACGCGCAAACCAGCGCTCTGCGCCAGCAGCTGCAGTCCAAACGCTATGAGTACAATGCGCTATTGACTGCGCAGAAGCCGGAAAGCGGGAAAATTGAGGCCGTAGCGCAGGAGATGGAATCGCTAAGCCAGAAACTGGATCAGCAGCGAGTGAAGTTTGATATCGCCCTGGCTGAAGCAGGAGTTCCTCGCGGCGCAGGAATGGGGAATGGCGGCTGTCGCGGCAACGGCGGCGGCCATATGGGCATGTACCACTGGTAAAATCTAGAAGGATTTTTCGGTGGGCTGCCAGGTACAGAAGTTTTCATTAGCCACCAGCAGCAGTTGCGATCCTTCCGGCGCTTCCAGCCACGCCACACTCACCTCTACGGAAGAGTGATTCTGACGGCGTTCAATATGCGCTAATGCCCGCTCATCAAGGTCAGGCTTCACGGTCTGGCCTTCACAGGTTGTCACGGTTTTGTCGGCATGCCAGCGCCCCTGGCGTAATACCACTCGCCCCTGACGCAGCGCATCGCTGGTTTCACGGATTTGCTGCGCGCGATAGCGGTACAACGCAACCTGATCGTTAGAAAGCTGCTGTTTTTCACCACCCACTTCACGCTGCATAAAGCTCAGCTCGCCCTGGGCGTCAAAGCGGGCGCGAATATGTTCCGGCGGTTTACCGTAAACGTTGAGCTCAATGAGCGTCAGTTGGCCGTCCTGCCAGCGGTATTCGCTGGTCGAGGTATCGCCATGGTGCCACGGACTAAAGGCGGCAAGCAGGTGCACTTCATCGCCGGCATCTTTGCGCCAGATGCGCATTGCGCCCTGGTTATCGGCATAGCCGCTGGCGGTAAAAGGCGGAAGAGAGGAATTGTTGCTGCAGGCAGAGAGCAACAGCGCTCCCGCCAGCGTCAGCGTACGACGCCAGTTAGACAAAAGGGGCTTAAAAGCCCCTTCGTTAAAACTGGACACTGCCACGCGGTCTTACTTGACTGCGTCTTTCAGCGCTTTGCCAGAAACAAATGCTGGCACGTTAGCTGCAGCGATTTTGATTTCTTTACCGGTCTGCGGGTTGCGGCCAGTACGCTCAGCACGGTGGTTCACTTTGAAGGTACCGAAACCAACCAGTTGAACAGCATCACCTTCTTTCAGAGACTCGGTAATTGCAGCCAGGGTGGATTCCAGGGCAGCTTTTGCCTGTGCTTTAGACAGGTCAGCTTTGTCCGCAATTACATCAATCAGTTGAGTCTTGTTCATAAGTTATCCTTACAATGTGTTTATCGCTTGCTAAGCATCGAGTGCGACGGAAATGCCAGAAAAGCACTCTCCTGCATACACGCACCGATAGCCACTTTTTTTCGCCCCCCAAAT
>CABUCP010000140.1 GCA_902490055.1 uncultured Klebsiella sp.
ATGCAACCACGTATAACCTTTACCGCGAATCAGAGGCAGCGTCAATGCGCAAAATTCACGCCATTGTCATATTTGTGAGCTATATGAAAGTTCATTTGTACAAAAATTGTGAACCAGCACAACTAACGGTCTGAGATGGCAAATAAAAAAGCCGCAGCGATTTTTAACGTCGCCGCGGCTTTATTTTTATTCATTTTACTTATGGCAGACGGTTCAACTCGCGGGCAATCGCGACGGCTTCCTGGCTCCACGCCTGCGCTAATGTCTTGACCATCGCATCGTAACCATCCTGCTGCTGTTTGAGCTCAATATCAAACGGGCGCTTAATCAGCTGCCCCTGATGCTTAAGCAACCACTCGCCGCTGACAATCACCCGGCCATCATAGCGGCCATGGAAACCGCTAACGGAGATATTAAGCGTATCCTGCTCGCTGCCTAACGGCTGCGACGATACCACCCAGCCGGGCAGCTGGTTGCTCAGATTAGCCACCAACGTCGTACGTAGTTGCTGATCCAGCGGGCTGGCCCACAGATTGTTATTGGCAATCACGTACTGCACATCGGTGGTCTGATAAACCACGCCATTGCCGGCGAGATAGTCCGGGATGCTCACCTGCTCGACCCATAGCAAATTCTTGCTCTGGTGGGCGGCGCTTTGCGCGCCGCTTTGTGCTACCGGCAGCTGATAGTAGGTCTTACTCTCCCCACCGCTGCTGCACGCCGTCAGCGCGCATACCGCTGCCGCCACTAACCACTTTTTCATCATTTCGCTCCCTTCGGCTGCGGATCTTTTTTATCCTTGGCCTCAAATACCAGCGCATTGCTCTTATCGTTGAGCGTTTTCAATACCGGCTGCAGTTCACGAAGAACCTGATCCAGTCGCTGCATATCCGCAACCATCTTATTGTAGGCCGCCGAGCCAGGCTGGAAGCCCTGCATACTGCGGTTCAGTTCGCGCAACGTACTCTGCATATCAGCAGGCAGCTGCTGCATCGACTGGCTTGAAGTGATTTTATTCAAGTTGTCGAGTGTAGTCTGGACACGCTGCATGGTTTTCTCGCTCTGCGCCAGGGTACTGGTCGCCTGCTCCAGCAGCGGGTTAATCGGCAGATTGTTAATCTTATCGAGGGCATCCATCAGGCGCTGCTGGATCTGCGCCAGACCACCGCTGATGGTCGGAATAATCGGATAGCCGCCGAACTCCTGAATCTTGCCGCGCGGAGGCGCCTTCGGATAGAAGTCGAGATCGATATACAGCGCGCCGGTCACCAGGTTGCCGGTTTTCAGCGACGCACGCAGACCGCGATTGATCAGATCATCGATGTGCGCGCGAATGTTTGGATCGCCGCCCAGTTGATTGATCAGACGTTCCGGCTCAATACGTATTTCAACCGGAATACGATAATCATCATTCAAGCTCTGTTTCAAACCGGGAATAAAGAACGGCACTTTACCGACGGTTCCAAGACGAATACCGCGGAATTCAACCGGCGCCCCAGGCTGCAGGCCGCGAACCGAATCCTTGAAGAACAACACATAATCGATATGCTGAGTGAACACCGAATCCTGAATGCTCTTCTGGTCATCAAACAGATGGTACTCCGTCTTATTGGCTACCGGTTCGCCAAGGTCCAGACCTTCAGGAATATCAAAGCTTACGCCGCCGCCAAACAGCGTCGACAGCGACCCCATTTCGACCCGCATCCCCGCAGAAGTGAGATCGACTGCGATACCGCTATCTTTCCAGAAACGCACATTGGTGGTCACCAGGCGGTCATTCGGCGCGTTGATAAACAGCTGGTAGGTGATACGACGCTTCTGCGCATCGAAGGTGCTGGTTTCAACCGAACCGACGCGATAGCCGCGGAACAGCACCGGATCGCCCGGAGAGAGCTGGCCAGCTTTGCTACTTTCCAGCAGAACGCGGATCCCCTTCGCGTCCGGCGAAGCTAGCGGCGGTGAATCCAGCAGCGGATAGTCTGGCGCGACCGACCCCTCTTTGCCCGGTTGTAACTCAATATAGGCGCCGGAAAGCAAAGTACCGAGGCCGCTAATCCCTTCACGACCAACCTGCGGCTTCACCACCCAGAATACCGAGTCTTTGTGCAGCAGCTTCTCCATGCCGGAGTTCAGACGCGCTTTAATTTCTACGTGTTTCAGGTCATCGGTCAGGATGGCACTTTCCACCACCCCGACATCAACGCTACGGCTCTTGATACGCGTTTTACCCCCTTCAATGCCTTCGGCGTTGGTGGTGATAAGCGTCACCTCCGGCCCCTGATGGCTGTAGTGATAAAACAGTATCCATGCGCCGATGAGCACAGTGACAATCGGAAAGATCCAGACCGGTGACCAGTTCTTCACCTTCTGCACTTTCGCTTCTCCGCTCTTATTTTCCATGCTGTTGCATTTCCTCATGGCTTGGATCGGGTTCACGGTCCCACAACAGACGCGGGTCAAACATCATGGCCGAGAACATGGTCATAACAACAACCAGCGCAAACATGACTGCGCCAATCGCCGGATAGATATTCATCAAGCCACCCATACGCACCAGCGCTGAGAGGACCGCGATGACAAAAACGTCGATCATTGACCAACGGCCAACAAACTCAACCACTTCATAAATCAGGTGCATGCGCTCTGAATCGCGTGCGCCGTTTCCGTTGGCGCTCCAGCACAGCCAACCGATGGCGATCATTTTCAGCGTCGGCACCATAATACTGGCGATAAAGATTACCAATGCGACCGGATAGGAACCTTCGCTCCACAGCAATACCACGCCCGCCATAATAGTCGATGGCATCTTATCGCCCAGCAGGTCGGTAATCATAATCGGCAGGATATTGGCTGGCAGATACAGTACAAATGACGTCATCAGCAGCGCCAGCGTCCACTGCAGGCTATGTTTGCGCCGCGCGGTACCTTTGGTGTGACAGCGCGGACACTCTTTTTCATCCGCCGGCAGTACGGCGGTACAGCATGAGCAGGAGCGTAACCCCTGATGAAGCCCGGATACGCCCGGCTGCAGCGGCTGCTTGATGGCCGGCATCGGCGCAATATCATCCCACAGCCAACGGCGGTCGACGCACTGGAACGCACGCAGTTGCAGAACGCAAAACAGACACCAGGGCACGAAGCTCAGCCCTACGCCGATATCGCCGTAGGCCATTAGCTTCACAAAGCTGACCAGCACGCCGGCGAGGAAAATTTCCGCCATTCCCCAGCTTTTCAGGTTGAATAAGATCCGCGCCAGAAATGCTTTCAATCGCGAAGGCATATGCACACGATTCACCAACAGGAGGATCGTCAGTAGACAGAACGCCGGAACCAGCTGCACAAAGAGTAAAAAGAAAGTCCCGAGGCTGGCGTAATCCTCGGTAAAAAGCACGTTAGGGATTTCCAGCAGCTCAATTTCGCTGCTGATCCCGCCCACTTTCATATAGACAAAGGGAAACAGGTTGGCCAGCAGCAACATGAACAGCGCCACCAGCGCATAGGCTGTGGGACGCTGCCGCGGCGCGTCCCACGATGTGGTGAGCGTTGTGCCGCAGCGCGGACATGCGGCTTTCTGGCGATGCTCCAGCGGCGGCAAAGCCACCAGCAAATCACATTGTGGGCACAATATGTGCCGCGCAGCATGATGTTGATCGCACATGAACACTCCTCAGCTTAGGCGCCGTTTTTTAATCCTTCGAGATATTCCCAGCGTTCAAAGGCCGTTTCCAGGGCCTGTTCCGCTTCCGCTAACTGCGCCAGCACCTGCTGGGTCTGGTCATGCGGCTGGCCGAAGAAAGAAGGATCGGCAACTTTTTCCTGCAGCGTCTGCAGTTGAGTTTCCAGGTCTTCCAGCTTCTGCGGCAGCTGTTCCAGTTCGCGCTGCAGGTTATAGCTTAGTTTGCTGGCAGCGCGTTTGACACTTTCTGCTTTCGGTTGAGCGACTTCCGCCGATTTTTTTGCAATCGTCTGTTTTTGCGCCAGCGACTGCGCTTGCTGCCCGCGCGCGTCATGGTAACCACCGATATACTGGCCGATGCGGCCGCCGCCTTCGAAAATCCAGCACTCGGTGACGGTGTTGTCAACAAACTGACGGTCGTGGCTGACCAGCATCACGGTACCCTGATAACCATCGATCAGCTCTTCCAGCAGCTCCAGCGTTTCGACATCCAGGTCGTTAGTCGGTTCATCAAGAATCAATAAGTTGCTGGGTTTGAGGAACAGGCGCGCCAGCAGCAGACGGTTACGTTCCCCGCCAGATAACGCGCGCACCGGGGTCATCGCCCGTTTTGGATGGAACAGGAAGTCCTGCAGATAGCCCAATACGTGGCGCGGCTTACCGTTAACCATCACCTCTTGCTTACCTTCCGCGAGGTTATCCATTACCGTTCTATCCGGATCCAGTTCGGCACGGTGCTGGTCGAAGTAAGCCACTTCCAGTTTGGTACCGACGTGGATACGCCCGCTGTCGGCCTGCAGCTGGCCAAGCATCAGCTTCAGCAGCGTGGTTTTGCCGCAGCCGTTCGGGCCAATTAGCGCAATCTTATCGCCGCGCTGGATTTGCGCGGAGAAATCTTTGACCAGCACTTTGCCGTCAACCTGATAGTTGACATCTTCCATCTCAAAGACGATTTTGCCCGAGCGGGAAGCCTCTTCAACCTGCATCTTCGCGCTACCCATCACTTCACGACGCTCGCCGCGCTCGCGTCGCATCGCCTTCAGGGCGCGGACGCGGCCTTCGTTACGGGTACGACGCGCTTTGATCCCTTGACGGATCCACACCTCTTCCTGCGCCAGCTTGCGATCGAATTCCGCATTCTGCAGCTCTTCCACGCGCAGCGCTTCTTCTTTCTCCAGCAGATACTGATCGTAATTACCCGGATAGGTCACCAGCTTGCCGCGGTCGAGGTCGACGATGCGCGTCGCCATATTGCGGATAAACGAGCGGTCGTGCGAAATGAAAATGATGGTGCCTTTAAAGGTTTTCAGGAACCCTTCCAGCCAGTCGATGGTTTCGATATCGAGGTGGTTCGTCGGTTCATCCAGCAGCAGCACGCGCGGCCCGCTGACCAGCGCGCGGCCCAGCGCCGCTTTACGCAGCCAGCCGCCGGATAGCGACGCCAGCTGGGCATCAGGGTCAAGGCCAAGCTGCTCAATCACTTCGTTAATGCGGCTATCCAGCTGCCACAGCCCCAGGTTATCGAGCTGCTCCTGCAAGCGCGCCAGTTCGTTTAAATTTTTGTCGCTCGGATCGGTCATGACCTGATGCGATACGTCGTGGTATGACTTCAGGTAAGCGGCCTGCTCGGCGATGCCTTCAGCGACAAAATCGTACACTGTACCGGCGATATTACGCGGCGGATCCTGCTGCAGACGCGCAACGATCAGATCCTGCTCGTAAATAATGCGCCCGTCGTCCAGACCCTGCTCGCGGTTAAGGATCTTCATCAGGGTCGATTTACCGGCGCCGTTGCGCCCAACCAGACAGACGCGTTCGTTATCTTCGATATGCAGTTCGGCATTATCCAGCAGCGGCGCATCGCTGAACGAAAGCCAGGCGCCGTGCATACTAATCAGTGACATTCTTTATTCCTTTCAGGCTGCGGTAATCAGCCAGCAGTTGTGGATCTGACGGTTACGGGCAAAGTCCTGCGACAGCGTTTTTTGCGAAATCTCTTGCGCCTTCAGGCCAAGCGCCGCCAGCCCGTCATGATCCATACGGAAACCGCGTTTGTTATTTGAGAACATTATCGTGCCGCCTTTACGCAGCAGACGTTTTAAATCGGTCATCAGACGCAGGTGATCGCGCTGCACGTCAAACGCATCTTCCATACGTTTGGAGTTCGAGAAGGTCGGCGGATCGATAAAGATCAGATCAAACTGCTCGGTGCTTTCGCGCAGCCATCCCAGCACGTCTGCCTGCATCAGGCGATGCGCGCGGCCGGTTAAGCCATTCAGGCGCAGGTTGCGTTCCGCCCACTCCAGATAGGTGCGCGACATATCCACGGTGGTCGTCGAGCGCGCGCCGCCGAGGCCGGCGTGAACGCTGGCGCTGCCGGTATAGGAGAACAGGTTGAGGAAGTCTTTACCTTTGCTCATCTGGCCCAGCATGCGGCGGGCGATACGGTGGTCGAGGAATAGCCCGGTATCGAGGTAGTCGGTGAGGTTAACCCACAGACGGGCGTTATACTCCTGCACTTCGATAAAGTCGCCCTTTTCCGCCATTTTCTGGTATTGGTTTTTACCCTTTTGCCGTTCACGGGTTTTTAGTACCAGTTTGTTCGGCGCAATGCCCAACACTGCGATAGTGGCGGCGATGATATCGAACAGACGCTGACGCGCTTTGTGCGCATCGACGGTTTTTGGCGGCGCATACTCCTGCACCACTACCCAATCGCCGTAGCGGTCGATAGCCACGTTATATTCCGGCAGGTCTGCGTCGTACAGGCGGTAGCATTCAATGCCTTCCTGACGGGCCCACTTTTCAAACTTCTTCAGATTTTTGCGCAGACGGTTGGCGAAATCTTCCGCCAGCATCGCCGGCTTACCGCCTTCGCTTTCCGCCAGGTGGTAGTTTTTCTGCACGCAGTCCAGCGGGCCGTTCTTCGCTTTAAACTGTTTGTCAGCGCGCAGTTGCAGGCAGCTCAGCAGCTCCGGCGAGGCGCTGAACACCGACAGGTTCCAGCCGCCGAACTGATTTTTCATAATCCGCCCCAGCAGGCTGTGCAGGGCAATCAGCGCCGGTTCGCTTTCCAGACGCTCGCCGTACGGCGGGTTGCTGATAACCGTGCCGTACGGGCCTTTTGGTAGCGGGTTATTAAGCTGCGCGACGTCTTTCACTTCAAAGTTGACAAGCTCGCCAATGCCGGCGCGGCGGGCGTTGCGGCGCGCGCGTTCGATAACGCGTTCGTCGACATCGGAACCATAAAAGCGGGATTCATAAGCCGCCAGGCCCTGGCGCGCGCGCGTTTGCGCCTCGGCTTTCACCTCTTTCCAGACGGCGTCATCGTGCTGAGCCCAACCGCCAAAGCCCCAATGGCCGCGGTGCAGGCCCGGCGCGCGGTCGGTCGCCAGCATTGCCGCTTCGATAAGCAGCGTACCGGAACCGCACATCGGATCGAGCAGCGGCGTACCGGCCACCCAGCCGGAGCGCATGACGATCGCCGCCGCGAGGTTTTCTTTGATCGGCGCCATCCCGGTACCATCACGGTAGCCGCGCAGGTGCAGGCCTTCGCCGCTCAGATCCAGCGAAATATGCGCGGTCTCTTTGTTCAGCCAGACGTTAATGCGCAGATCGGGATTTTCACGATCGACATTCGGACGCGGCAGGTTTTTACGCGTAAAACTGTCGACGATGGCGTCTTTGACTTTTAAAGCGCCATACTGACTGTTGCGGATCTCTTCGTTGAGGCCGCTAAAATGCACCGCGAAGGTGGCGTCAGTAGTAAAGATCTCCGTCCACGGAATCGATTGAACCCCAAGGTAGAGATCCAGATCGCTATACACGCTGCATTCACCCAACGGCAGCATGATGCGCGAGGCCAGCCGGCTCCACATCAGGCTTTGATACAGCAGACGCGTATCTCCCTGAAAATGAACCCCGCCCTGGACGACCTGGCACTCCGATGCGCCCAGTCCTTCCAGTTCAGTTTTTAACAGCTCTTCAAGACCACGAGCCGTGCTGGCAAACAGAGATTTCATATCGTCACTTTTACTTAAAGAAAATTGGTGCGCATTATAGCCAATATGTGCCCTATGTCATAA
>CABUCP010000141.1 GCA_902490055.1 uncultured Klebsiella sp.
AACCCTACTCTGATTTCTGAAACCAGTTTCCTGCATCAGCTGGGACAACTGCTAGGTGATACGTTCTGGCCACTATTCGGCAACCTCGGTTTACTATTTTGCGTTGGCATCAGTTACGGCCTGGCGAAAGATATAAAAACGGAAGTCGCGCTGGTTTCAGTCATGTGTTTTATCATGTTTCTCGGCGCCAACCATTCGTGGCTGGAACATACCCATGCGGTCGCGGAAAAAATTAACGGCGAATATTACGGTACCGGGCAAACCCAGCTGTTAGGTTTTGTCGTCGTCGATATGGGGGTATTCCTCGGTATTATCCTCGGCTGCACCATCGCCTGGGTGCATAATAAAGTTTCGGCTATCGAGCTGCCCGGCGCGCTATCGATGTATGGTGGAGCGAAGCTGACGCTGGTCGCCATGACGCCGGTGATTATCTGCTACGCCATCGCCTTTACCTGGGTCTGGCCGTTTATGACCCACGGCATTAGCGCTCTGACCGGGTTTATGAAGAACGCTGGCGTCGCGGGGGTATTCGTCTACGGCTTCTTTGAAAAATTCCTTATCCCGACCGGCCTGCACCACTTCGTGTGGTCGCCTTTCCAGCTCACGCAAATCGGCGGAACGCTGAATGTTGACGGCCAGATGGTCTCCGGCACTCAGGCGATTTTCCTCGCTTATATGCGCCATCCCGACCTGACGCCGGTGATGAACGATGCGTTGCGCTTCTCGCAGCAAGGGATGACCACCATCTTCGGCCTGGCGGGCGCATCGTTGGCGTTTTACCACACCGCGAAGCCGGAGAAGAAAATGATGGCGAAGGCCATTCTGCTGCCGGCGATTATCACCTCAATGCTGACCGGAATCACCGAACCCATTGAATTCACTTTCTTATTTGTTTCGCCGCTGCTGTGGGTGATTCATGCGACGCTGACCGCGGCCTCACAGGCCATCTGCGATATCTTCACCGTACGTCCATGGGGCGCTTCCGGCCTGATTGAATTCCTGATCTACAACCTGCCGCTGCCGGTATCGTTAACCCGCTGGCCGGGATACGTGCTGATAGGCATCGGCCAGTTTATCGTTTATTACGCAATTTTCCGCACGCTGGTGGTGAAGTTAAATCTGAAGACCCCAGGCCGCGAAGACGATGACAACGTGAAGTTATATAGCAAGGCAGACTACCGCAAAAAGGTTAGCGGCCCGCAGTCGGTGACCGATGAAATTATTAACGGGCTGGGCGGTAAGGCCAATATTATCTCCGTCGATAACTGTTTCACCCGCCTGCGCGTGGCTATCCATAATATGGCGTTAGTCGACGACGGAATATTAAAAAGCACCGGCGCGAATGGCGTAGTGCGCAATCGAAATGAAGTACAGGTTATTTATGGTGTCAAAGTGGGACAGGTTCGTTCCCGGGTTGATAGCTGGCTTGCAGAAAATTAATTAGGAGTGATATATGAAATTAACCGTGTTAGGCGGGGGCGGCGTTCGCTCTGCATTCCTGGCGAAGTCGCTGGCTTATAACGCGCACCGCATTGGTTTAACGGAAGTGGTATTTCAGGATAGCTCGGCAGATAATTTATCGGTATTTGGTGAAATCGCCCGCTATGTATTTAATACCATTCGCCCGGATATTTATTTTAGTACCACCAGCGATCCGGTTGCCGCGCTGCAGGGCACTCATTATGTTATTACCACGCTGCGCGTCGGCGGCGATGAGAGCCGCATCCGCGACGAGCGAATCGCGCTGGAACATAACACCCTCGGCCAGGAGACCACCGGCGCGGGCGGTTTTGCCATGGCGATGCGTTCGATCCCGGCGATCCTCCGCTATTGCCGGCTGATCGAAGAACATGCCGACAAAGACGCCATCCTGTTCAATTTTACCAATCCATCCGGGCTGGTCACCGAAGCGATTATCAAATCCGGTTTTCAGCGCCGGGTGTATGGGATTTGCGATGCGCCGTCGGAGCTGATTCGCGAACTGCCGGAGATCCTCGGCTGCGACCCGCACGACCTGAGCGTTGAATGCTACGGATTAAACCACTTCTCGTGGTTTACCCATTTCACGCTGCGCGGCGAAGATGTCACCGCGCGGCTGGTCGCCAACCCGGAACTGTACCGTAAAACGGCGATGCAGTACTTCTCGCCGGAGCTGGTCAAGCTGTGTGATAACCAACTGCTCAATGAGTATCTTTATTACTATTACTATCGCGAAGTGGCGCTACAGGCGATTCAAAAGGCGCCGGAAACCCGCGGCGAGCAGATCGCTCGCATCAACCACGATATGCGCCATGAGTTAGGCCGCGTAGATGTGAAGGCAGACCCGCAAGCGGCCTTTAGCATCTGGATGAAGCACTACCTGCGCCGCGAAAATAGCTATATGCAGAACGAGTCGCAGCAGGAAAAATTCCATACCCGCGAGCCGTTAACGCTGCGGCAGTTTATCGAAGAGCCGGATACCGGCGGCTACGCCGGGGTGGCGCTGGATATTCTGGAGGCGGTCAATAGCACCACCACCAAACGCATCGTGGTGTCGGTACAGAACAACGGCACGCTTGATTTTTTACGCCCTGACGACGTAATTGAAATCAGCTGCGATCTGAGTAAAGACGGCCTCAAGCCGGTGACGCCGATTAACGTGCCGACGGCGCAGAAAAATATGATTGCCAGCGTGAAAGAGTATGAGCGGCTGGCGGTAGCGGCGATTTTGCAGCAGGACAAATCGCTGGCGGTGCAGGCGTTAATGGCCCACCCGCTGGTCGGTTCATATTCGCTGGCGAAGACGCTGGTTGAGGCCTATCTCGACGATCAACAGTTCGCAGCCTGGCGGTAACGAGCCCACGCTCGATTGAGTAGATACTGTTATCGGTTTGCAACTTTTTAGCCTGAGAAAAGCGTTTACATCATGTCGCTTCAGAAGATATTGCGCTCCCGGTTAATTTTTCTGCAATATGTTTTCCGTGGCGCAGGGAGCGCACAGGGGGCGGCAGTTTCAGCCAGCGTGGTGAATAAGTTAACCCCTGGTCGCACGGACTGTAGGCCGGATAAGGCGTAGCCGCCATCCGGCGCAAAGCGGCACCTGATCCGCGGATATTGCCCGGCGGCGCTGCGCTTGCGCGGGCCTACAGATCACATGCCGGGCGTAGCCCGATAAGGCGCCAGCCGCTATCCGGGAGCTCCCCCGCTCGGCTGCGCTTAGCGGGGCTACCTATTGCTACGTACTCTGGTAAACCACATTTTTAACAACCGCTCAAAACCTAATATGCAGTAACCGAAGAACGGGTTGCTCCAGTAAATATCATCATCGAACTTCTGCGGGTCATGAATTATAAACGCCGTATCCGCAGCCTGCGCCAGCGGGCTTTGATAATCACCGGTAAAACAAACCAGGTTTATCTCCTTGCCCTCCAGCGCGTTAACCCAATTTAGCGCCGAACTACTGCGCCCGGATTTAGAAATGATCCAGATAGAATCAAAACGGGCGGCGTTCTTCTGCTCCAGGATTTCGTAATCGGGCCACAGCGCCAGACTGGCGTTCACGCCGGTGACGAGAAACTTATTATAAATATACTGGGCGATCAGCTGCGAAAAGCCGCTGCCGTGAATCAAAATCCGCTGCTGTTCAAGGCTTGCCAGCAGCGGCGCCAGCCCCTCAGGCGGCTGAATACTCATATAGTCGATGTCGTTAGTCACATCGAGCTTCGGCATGGTGATATTGAACTTGATGAAATAGACCAGCTCCAGCCAGCCGCTGAACTTGAGCTTCTTCGCCAACCGCACCAGCGACGAGGGATTACTGTAACAGCGCTCGGCGACGGCGCGAACGCCTTCGCGGATACACTGCTCGGGATCATGCTGAATAAAACGCAGCACGGTCATTTCCGTTTTACTCAACTTCACGTCACGAAAGATATTTTCTAAGTCCATGCGGGCTCCTCTCAGCGGCAGATTACGCTACCACCGGAGGGAAACCAGGTCTGTGGGGTGAGTCACCAGAATGAAACGAACGTTACGAACGCTGTAATAAATGGAATAAAAAAACCCTCTCCGCCAGGCGAAGAGGGTCGTTGCCGTTCCCGTGCTACGTTAGAGGGTAATCGTCAGCGCATTGCCCTGCGCGCGCACCACCACGCCCAGTTCGCTACCGGCCTGAGCCCCGCCCTGCACGCCAGCCACCTGCTGGATATTGCGCAGGCACAGCGTCCAGCCGCTGGCTTCGCCTTCGCCGATCACGGTGATGGTGTTCCCCTGGCGCTTCGCCTTCAGGGTGAAAATCACGGAACCATCGGCAGCCGGAACCTGGCACAGCGCTTCGCGGCCATCGTCGAGCTGGAACAGCTGGAAGGCGGTGCCTTCATGCCAGGCGTAATCGGGTTTCTGGTCATTGTTGCCCAGCGCCAGCAGGGTGTTGTCGCGAACGTAGACCGGCAGGCTCAGCACATCGTGATTCTGCTTATGCCAGCGGCTACCCTGCGCTTCATCGTTATGCCACAGATGCGTCCAGCGCCCTTCCGGCAGATAGAACTGCACGTCGCCGGCCTCGGAGAACACCGGCGCCACCAGTACGGAATCGCCCAACATATACTGACGGTCGAGATAGTCGCAGGCCGGGTCGTCCGGGAACTCGAGCATCATCGAGCGCAGCATCGGCGTGCCGAACTCATTGGCCAACGCCGCCTGGCGATAAAGATACGGCATCATGCGGCATTTCAGCTGCGTAAAGTGGCGCACCACGTCGCAGGACTCATCATCATAGGCCCATGGTACACGGTAGGATTTGCTGCCATGCAGGCGGCTGTGGCTGGAGAGCAGGCCGAAGGCGCACCAGCGCTTGTAGACATGGGCCGGAGCGGTGTTTTCGAAACCGCCGATATCGTGGCTCCAGAAACCGAATCCGGACATGCCGATCGACAGCCCGCCGCGCAGGCTTTCCGCCATCGATTCGTAGTTGGCGTAGCAGTCGCCGCCCCAGTGCACCGGGAACTGCTGCGCGCCCACCGAGGCGGAGCGGGCGAACAGTACCGCCTCTTGTTCGCCGACGGTCTCTTTCAGCACGTTCCACACCAGCTCGTTATAGATAAAGGCGTAGTGGTTGTGCATTTTCTGCGGGTCAGAGCCATCAAACCACTGGACGTCGGTCGGGATACGCTCGCCGAAGTCGGTCTTAAAGCAGTCGACCCCCATTGCCAGCAGGCCTTTTAGTTTATCGGCGTACCACTGACAGGCTTCAGGATTGGTGAAGTCATAAATCGCCAGCCCCGGCTGCCACTTATCCCACTGCCACAGCGAACCGTCCGGGCGCTTCAGCAGATAGCCCTTCTCTTTCAGCTCCTTGAACACCGGCGAGCGCTGGCCGATGTACGGGTTGATCCACACGCAGACCTTCAGCCCTTTCGCCTTCAGACGCTTGATCATCCCTTCCGGGTCCGGGAAGGTCAGCGGATCCCATTCGAAATCGCACCACTGGAAGGCCTTCATCCAGAAGCAGTCGAAGTGGAAGACGTGCAGCGGCAGATTGCGCTCGGCCATGCCGTCGATAAAGCTATTCACCGTCGCTTCGTCATAGTTGGTGGTGAACGAGGTCGTCAGCCACAGACCGAACGACCATGCCGGCGGCAGCGCCGGGCGGCCGGTGAATTGCGTATAGCGGTTAAGCACCTCTTTCGGCGTCGGGCCGTCGATCACGAAGTACTCGAGGTATTCACCTTCAACGCTGAACTGTACCTTAGAGACCTTCTCCGAGCCCACCTCGAAGGAAACGCGCTGCGGGTGATTCACCAGCACACCGTAGCCGCGGTTGGTCAGGTAGAACGGGATGTTTTTATAGGATTGTTCGGTGCTGGTGCCGCCGTCCTCGTTCCAGGTCTCTACCGTCTGACCGTTGCGCACCAGTGCGGTAAAGCGCTCGCCGAGGCCGTAGACGGTTTCGCCGACGCCGAGGTCGAGACGCTCGAACATGTAGTTGCGCTGGGTCTTGCTATCCTGCACGTAGCCGTTGTTTTTCAGCTGGCTACCGGTAATACGCACGCCGTTGCGCAGAAAATCCAGCGACCAGAATTCGCCTTTATTCACGCGTACGCTGAGGTTGCCGCTTTTCAGCTCAGCGAACTCCGCCGTGTTCTGCATCTCAACGTTCACGTCTTTTAGCACGTTCAGCGGATAGTGCGGGCCGTTATCCAGCGCGCCCTGGAAGTGCTCCATGCGCACGCCGATCACCCCTTCCTGCGGGGAGAAAAAGCGCAGGGTGAACAGCGGCGTATCCAGTTGCCAGGCGCGTTCGCGGACATCGCGCGGCGCGGCATAGACCACCATTTCATTGCCCTGCTGCTCCACCTCGTAGACCTGTACGGGTTGGATCAGGTTGAGACCTGGTTGAATGAGCCAGTTTCCATCACTGATTTTCATTAATAACGTCCTCTTAGTTTTGCAATTCTTTGCCGATCGGTGCGGATGTGAAGTCTTGTTCGTTGCGACGCGCGCCCTCGGCCAGTTCGGCCATCATTTTGTTGAGGAACGGCGTTTTCAGCGTGTAGTAGCGTTTGGCGATCACCGCGCTCAGCAGGTAGCAAGCCGCCGGAACGAGGGTAAACAACGAGATAATAATGCTGATGGTGGCGCCGTTCTGGCTTTTGGCTGCGGCATCGTAGCCGCCGCCGGCCAGCATCCAGCCAATCAGCGCGCCGCCCAGCGCCAGGCCCAGTTTGAGCACAAACAGGGTGCCGGCGAAGCTGATGCCGGTCAGGCGTTTGCCATTGCACCATTCGCCGTAATCGACGGTGTCGGACATCATCACCCACTGGATTGGCGTCACCAGCTGGTGCAGTACGCCAATGATGAAGATAAAGACGAACATGGTGATTTCAGCGTCCATCGGAACGAAGAACATCGCCACGCTCAGTACCGCCAGAATGGCGTTGGTCCACCAGAAGACGCTGACTTTGCATTTCCAGTCGGTCAGTGGTTTCGCCAGCGCCGAACCAATCAGGTTGCCGACGCAGTAGGTAGTAAGGAAGACGGTGAACAGCGCCGCCGAGCCCATGATCCAGGTGGTGTAGTACATCATCGCGCCGCCGCGAACGCAGACCGCGAGGATGTTGAGGATGGTGAGTACGCCAACGATGCGCCACTGGTCGTTGCGCCAGATATCGCGCAGATCTTCACGCATCGAGGTGCTGCTCGGCGGCGCCTGTACGCGCTCTTTGGTGGTGAAGAAGCAGAAGGCCAGCATCAGGAAGGCGACCACCGAGAGCACCGCGATGCCGCCCTGGAAGCCGAGCGCTTTATCTTCGCCGCCGATAAAGTTGACCAGCGGCATCATCAGCACGGTGGAGAGCATGCCGCCCGCCGTCGCCAGCACGAAGCGCCAGGACTGCAGCGAGATGCGCTGCGTCGGGTTGTCGGTAATGACGCCGCCCAGCGCGCAGTAAGGGATGTTCACCACGGTGTAGAGCAGGGTCAGCAGCGTGTAGGTCACCGCGGCGTAGATCAGCTTGCCATTGTGGCTTAAGTCCGGCGAGCTGTAGGCCAGCACGCAGACGAGGCCGAACGGGATGGCGCCGAAGAGGATCCACGGGCGGAACTTACCCCAGCGGCTGCGGGTACGGTCGGCGAGCAGGCCCATGCAGGGGTCGGAAATCGCATCCAGCGCGCGCGCCAGCAGGAACATGGTGCCGACAAAGCCGGCGGGGATACCAAAAACGTCGGTATAGAAAAACATCATGTACAACATGACATTATCAAAAATGATG
>CABUCP010000142.1 GCA_902490055.1 uncultured Klebsiella sp.
ATGTAAAATCAATTAGTGTAAAAAGTCGCAATGTTGCGATAAAAAAGTTGTTTTGGATCACAGAAACGGGTACATATAGCCGCGAACTGTTTCCGCAAGGCAACTATAAAGTTCTGGATAATAAGCCGTTAACCCTGGCCCCGTGCGGGTGTAAGCGTTTTCGGCGCCGTGGCAGGACTATTTGTCAACAATGTGTTAATATTGATGTAAATTTATTGTGAAGCCTTTTGCTTCCGGGGAAACCAAGTGAATACACAGCAACTCTCTATCGTACACCGACTGCCGCAGAGCTATCGCTGGCTGGCCGGTTTTGCGGGTTCAAGAGTTGAACCGATTCCGCAAAACGGCGCGCAGGGCGAAAATAGCCTGGTGGCGTTAAAATTGCTTAGTCCGGACGGCGATAACGCGTGGCCGGTGATGCGCACGCTGAGCCAGGCGCTGAGCGATATCGAAGTGGATTGTTCTATCCTTGAGTGTGAAGGGGAACCGTGCCTGTTCGTGAACATGCAGGATGAATTCGCCGCGACCTGCCGCCTGAAGAACTTTGGCGTCGCGATTGCCGAGCCATTTTCCGGCAACAATCCTTTCTGACCGTCAGCTTAACGCCAATAGCTGGCGGGTATATTCCTGTTGCGGCGCCGTGAACACGCGTTCGCATTCGCCCTGCTCGACGACCTCTCCCTGCCGCAGCACCATCACCTGATGACAGAGCGTGCGCACAACGCGTAAATCGTGGCTGATAAACAGATAGGCCAGCTGATGCTTTTGCTGCAACGTTTTCAGCAGCGTCAGGATCTGCGCCTGCACTGTTTTATCCAGCGATGAGGTGGGCTCGTCCAGTACGATAAGCTGTGGTTTGACGATCAGCGCTCGGGCAATGGCGATCCGCTGGCGCTGGCCGCCGGAAAATTCCGCCGGATAGCGCTGTCGCGTACCAGGATCCAAACCGACCTCTTGCATCACCTGTATCACCGCTTGCTCGCGTTCAGCAGGCATCAGCGCCGGCTGGTGGACGCGCAGCCCTTCCTCAATTATCTGCAGTACGCTCAGACGCGGGTTGAGCGACGAGTTCGGATCCTGAAATACCACCTGAATACGGCGGCGCAGCGGCAACATCTGGCGGCGATTACGCCCCTGGATAGACTCGCCGGCAAACTGCATTTCACCGCTGGAGTCAATCAGGCGCAGCAGCGCCAGCCCGGTGGTGCTCTTGCCAGAACCGGATTCACCGACCAGCCCCAGCGTTTCTCCCGCCCGCAGCGTAAAACTCAAATGGTTAACCACCCGATGATGATCGACCACCCGGCGTAGGATCCCTTTACGGATCGGAAAGGCGACGTTGAGATCGCGCGCCTGCAGCAAAATGGGCGCATCGGCGGCTAACGGCACCGGTTGTCCGGCCGGTTCGCTGTCCAGCAGGCGGCGGGTATAGGGATGCTGTGGCGATTGGAACAGCGGCTGACAGCCGTTTTGCTCGACGCAGCGGCCGTTTTGCATGACCGCCACCCGGTCGGCAAGCTGGCGGACGATACTCAGGTTGTGAGTGATAAACAGCATGCTCATGTTGAGCTCGCGCTTGAGTTCGCGCAGCAGCTGCAGGATTTGCGCCTGTACCGACACGTCCAGCGCGGTCGTCGGCTCATCGGCGATTAGCAGCTCGGGGCGAGTCAGTAGCGCCATGGCGATCATCACCCGCTGGCGTTCACCGCCGGAAAGCTGGTGCGGGTAGTCGGTAAGACGCCGCGAGGCGTTGCGGATCCCCACCCGATCCAGACAATCGAGGATTTCGCCGCGCGCCGCCTCTTTGCGCATGCCGCGATGCAGTGAGAGTACCTCATACAGCTGTTTTTCCAGATTGTGCAGCGGATTAAGCGACACCATCGGCTCCTGAAAAATCATTGCGATGCGGTTGCCGCGGATCCCGCGCAGGGTTCGTTCGTCGGCGTGCAGCAGTGATTGGCCGTGGAAACGGATATCGCCGCTGGGATAACTAACCGGCGGCGAGGGCAGCAGGCGTAATACCGAGAGCGCGGAGACGCTTTTGCCGGATCCGGATTCTCCGACCAGCGCCAGCGTTTCCCCCGTTGCAATTTGTAGCGTCAGGTTGCTTATTACGTTCTGGCTTCCACCCTGTTGACGAAAGGCAATAGAGAGGTCGTCAATGTCTAATAACGGCTGGCTCATGTTATACCGCCTTACTGGGGTCGAAGGCATCGCGGACCGCTTCGCCAATAAAAATCAGCAGCGTCAGCAACACCCCCACCGATAAAAAAGCCGCCATGCCGAGCCACGGCGCCTGAAGATTATTTTTGCCCTGTAGCAGCAGTTCGCCCAGCGAAGGCGAGCCCAGCGGCAGCCCGAAGCCGAGAAAATCGAGCGACGTCAGGGTGGTTATCGAACTGCAGAGGATAAACGGCAGGAAGGTGAGGGTAGCGACCATTGCATTCGGCAGCATGTGGCGCAGGATAATATGGCGATCGCTGACCCCCAGCGCCTGGGCGGCGCGAATATAATCGTAGTTGCGGGTGCGCAGAAATTCGGCGCGGACCACGCCGACCAGCGTCATCCAGCCAAATAAAACGGTAATCGCCAGCAGCCACCAGAAATCGGGCTGTACTACGCTCGACAGCAGAATGATTAAAAACAGCGTCGGCATCCCGGACCAGACTTCGATAAAGCGCTGTCCCCAGAGGTCGAGCTTCCCGCCATAGTAACCCTGTAGCGCGCCGGCGAGGACGCCAAGTACGCTGGAAAAGAGCGTCAGCAGCAGGCCGAATAATAACGAGATCCGCGCGCCATAGAGAATACGTGCCAACACGTCGCCGCCGTTCGCATCGGTGCCCAACCAGTTATGCTTTGACGGCGGTGAAGGGAAGGGAGCCTCGGTGGCGAAATTAATCGTGGTGGCGCCAAAACGCACCGGCGCCCACAGCACCCAACCGTTCTCCGCTAGCCGTTTTTGCAGCCACGGATCCTGATAGTCGGCTGCAGTGGCGAAATCGCCGCCAAAGGTGGTTTCACTGTAGGTTTTCAGCGCCGGGACGTACAGACTACCGCGATACTGCACTAACAGCGGCTTATCGTTGGCGATAAGCTCGGCGCACAGGCTGCAGATGAATAGCGCCAGAAATAGCCAAAGCGACCAGTAGCCGCGGCGGTTGTTGCGAAAACGCGCCCAGCGGGCCTGATTTACCGGAGAAAGAAATGACATTAGCGGCCCTCGAAATCGATACGCGGGTCGACCAGCGTATAGCTGACGTCGCTGACGATGTTTAGCAGCAGGCCAATCAGGGTGAAGATGTAAAGGGTGCCGAACATCACCGGATAATCGCGGGAAACGGTGGCCTCATAGCCGAGCAGCCCCAGACCGTTAAGTGAGAACATTACCTCGATCAGCAGCGAACCGGTGAAAAACATGCTGATAAACGTAGCCGGAAAACCGGCGATCACCAGCAGCATGGCATTGCGGAACACGTGTTTCCACAGGATCTGTTTTTCACCGACGCCTTTGGCGCGGGCGGTGACCACATACTGTTTGCGGATCTCATCAAGAAAGCTGTTTTTGGTTAACATCGTCAGCGCGGCAAAACCGCCGATCACCGTCGCCAATACCGGTAAGGTAATGTGCCAGAGGTAGTCGACTATTTTTTGATACCACGGCAGGCTATCAAAATTAGCGGAGACCAGCCCGCGCAGCGGGAACAGGTCAAAATAGCTGCCGCCGGCGAAAATAACGATCAGTAAGATGGCGAACAGAAAGGCCGGGATGGCGTAGCCGATAATAATGAACGTGCTGCTCCAGACGTCGAAATGGCTGCCGTTACTGACGGCTTTACGGATCCCCAGCGGTATCGACACCAGATAGATAATCAGCGTGCTCCACAGGCCGAGGGTAATGGACACCGGCAGGCTGTCTTTAATCAGCTGTAGCACCGAGGCGCTGCGAAACAGGCTATCGCCAAAATCAAAGCGCAGATAGTCGCCGAGCATCTTAAAGTAGCGTTCGTGGATCGGTTTATCGAAGCCGTAGCGCTGGGTGATTTCGGCAATCACTTCCGGGTCGAGACCGCGCCCGCCTCGGTAGTGGCCTTCACTGATGTTGCCTACCCCGGTCCGCGCGTGGCTGGCGCCCATGCCGCTATCGCCGGCACCGGGCATCCCGCTGCGATCGCCGAATTCGACGGCGGCAATGGCCTGATCGACCGGCCCGCCTGGGGCAATCTGCACAATAAAAAAGTTGATGGTGATGATGGCCCATAGCGTGGGGATCACCAGCAGCAGTCGGCGGAGCAGGTAGGCGCCCATCTTTAATCCTTAACGTCGGTCCGCGGGAAGTCTGGCAGCTTTGTTGACATCGTACCACCAGTCATCAAAGCCTGAGGAGTAAATGGGGCGGGTTTGCGGGAAGGAGAACTTGTCCCAGTACGCCGTCCGGTCCTGCGCCATATACCACATCGGCAGCATGTAATAGTTCCAGGTCAGCACGCGATCCAGCGCGCGGCCCAGCGGCAGCAGCTTCTGTTTGTTGCCCTGCCAGCGAACGATCTGCGCAATCAGATTATCGACTACCGGGCTCTGGACGCCGGGGGCGTTGTAGCTGGAGTTGATATAATCCGAGGCCCAGGAGATTTGCAGGTCGGTACCCGGCCAAGCCGTGGCGCGCCACAGGCTTGGCATCATATCGTAGTCGCGGCTACGTCGCCGGTTGCTGTATTGTGAGTTGTCCACCTGGCGGATATCCATCGTGATACCTAAACGCTGCAAGTTATGCTGGAACGGCAATACCCAACTGACGTTGCCGCCGGCGGGCAGCAGCAACTCAAAGCGCAGCGGTTTGCCGGTTTTGGCATTGACCCGCTGGCGGTTTTTGAGCACCCATCCCGCGTTGTTGAGGAGGGTATCTGCTTTGAGTAAATTTGCGCGATCGAAACCGTCGCCACGGGAGACCGGCGGCTGATAGATCTGAGTAAAGACCTCCGGCGGCAGATCCTTTTTCATCGGCGCCAGCAGGATGAGCTCCGCGGCGTCGGGATAACCACGGGCGGCGTATTCTGTGTTCTGGAAATAGCTGTTGGCCCGGCTGTAGGCGCCGTAAAACAGCGTTTTATTCATCCATTCAAAATCAAATGCCAGGGTAATGGCCTCGCGCACCTGACGGTCGGCAAACACCGGACGCTGGATGTTAAACGCCAGCCATTGGGTATCCTGCGCCGAGGTATTAGCGTGCTCGTCTTTGATGATATAGCCGTTGCTAAAGTTGCGCCCGATATAGCGCGTGGCCCAGTTTT
This sequence comes from uncultured Klebsiella sp., assembly GCA_902490055.1. GTDB lineage: Bacteria > Pseudomonadota > Gammaproteobacteria > Enterobacterales > Enterobacteriaceae > Klebsiella. The sequence goes on from CABUCP010000142.1 coordinate 5,289, forward strand.
TCGCCGAGTTCTCTTCTCGTCGGTCGACGGCCCCGGCCTTAAAGGCTTCGAAGGCGACGTTATCGTCGAGATAGTAGTCGTAGCGGATGGTGTCGAAATTCCAGCGCCCGCGGTTGACCGGCAGGTCGGCGGCCCAGTAGTGCTTCACTCGCGAATAGACAATATATTGCCCCATTCGCCAGCTGCTGATGCGATAGGGGCCGCTGGCGAGCGGCGGTTTAGAAAGCGGATCGCTGAGCTTATGGTTACGCCAGAAGGTCTGCGGCATGACCGGCAGCGTCAGCAGGCTGAGCATGTTTTCTTTGCCCGGCTTGGCCAGTTCGATACGTACCGTCAGCGGGGCGATAGCTTTAACGGTGGTTCCTTTATAGACGAGGCGAAATTGCGGCACCCCTTCGGTCATAAATTTGTGGAAGGTGAAGGCGACGTCGTCGGCGGTAATCGGGCTGCCGTCATGAAAGCGGGCGCGCGGATTGATGGTAATCTCCATCCACGAGAAATCATCGGCATAGCGTGCGCGATCGGCGATCAGCGGGTAGTAGCTGCCCGGTTCATCGTCCGAAGTGGTAAACAGGGTGTCATACAGCGCGTCGGTACGCACGCCGGGGTTACCGCGCAGGGCGTAGCGATTGAAATTGTCGAAGGTGCCGATGGCGGCCAGGGTGATAGCGCCGCCTTTTGGCGCGTCGGGGTTTACATACTCGAAGTGATGAAAGTCAACGGCGTACTTTGGCTCGCCGATAATAGCGAACGCGTTGCTTTCTTTGATGGTTTGCGCCTGGCTGCTGAGGCTAAATAAAGCCAGCAGCAGCAGGCTGATGCGCGCAAACATAGATGGAATATCATCCTTTGACCGTTAGCCCCAGTGATTTCGCATCATATGCGACCCTTAGCGGCTTGTGAAATAATTTGCCGGCTCATCATGGGCGGCAACCAGCTTATCCAGCGGCAGCGGGCGACTGAAGCAGTAACCTTGCAGATACTGGACGCCGCGATCGCGTAGCCATTCGGCTTGTTCCGGCGTTTCGACGCCTTCGGCTACGGTCTTCAGCTGTAGTCGGCGGCTAAGCGTTAATACTGCATCCAGTACCGGCGTGTTCACGGTCTCGGTTCCGATGGCTTGTACAAAACCGCGGTCGATTTTCAGATAATCAAAGTTATAGCGTTCAAGATAAATCAGCGCGCTATGGCCAGTGCCGAAGTCATCAATCGCGATTTCGAACCCCTGCTGGTGCAGCCAGTCAAATATGGCCATCGATTTGTTTTTATCGATCATCGAGCGCTCGGTAATTTCCAGCACCACGTCGAAGTAGTTTGCCGGCAGCGAGGCGGCAAAGCGTAGCATATCTTGCTGAAAACCGTCGGCATGTAGGTGGGCGGGGGAAATATTGAGGCCAAGCTTGGTACCTGCTGGCAAAATGCGCTGCAGGGTGGGGATATCGCGGGCAATCAACATCAGCAGATGATGGGTGAGGGGCACGATCATCTGCTGCGTTTCCGCCAGGTTGATAAACACATCGGGCGGTATTTCGCCGACGACCGGGTGTCGCCAGCGCATCAGCACTTCAACGCCGCTAATCTGCAGCGTATCGGCCTTTACCACCGGCTGGTAGACCACGTAGAACTGGTTGTTTTTGATCCCCAGTTGGATCGATTTACGCGGATCGGATTTGATCGTCAGGATGTAATAGCTCAGTAAGCCGGCGAGCATACCGCAGACCACGCCGAGCAAAAGGGCAAATTGCGTATTCTCGCCAAGCCAGCTGTTAGCGTAGAGATAGACGTTAAGCGGCAGCCCCGGAACCTGAATCTGGCGTATGGGATCGTGGCGTAAAGATTGCGGGTCGATAATCTTGCTGCTAAACGTGGAGATGGCGGTATGGCCAATCGCCAGCGCAATACCGCTAAAGTCATTCTGCTGAGCGGAATAGAGGATGTAGGGCGTCAGGTTGGCATTGATCGACACAAAGATCCCGCTGTCTTTGTCGCCGGGGCGCTGGACCCACATGACCAGCGCGGCAGTATCCGGCATCATCGGCGTCCCCTGCAGGATGGTCATATCTACCGCTTTGCTGATATCCAGTTCGGGTATCAGCCGTTTAAACGGCGTCTCCATGGCCCCGGTGGCGGATGAACAGAATGCTTCGCCGTTTTTTACCAGCAGGAAGGCGCGCACGTTAGGGCTAAAGGCGGCGCTGGCGGCTAAGCCGGAATCAATATGTTCACAGGGTTGGTCCAGCAGCGGCTGAAGGCCGGCGATAGTTTTATTTAAATCGCTAAAGTAGCTATTAAGATAGTGGCTGACGTTGTTGATTATCTGATCAAAGCGTTCAGCACGGTTGTGGTAGATAACCATAAACTGGATGCTGCCGGCCAGCAGAGCGACAGCAACGCCAATGCAAATACTGGTAAGCCAGATTTTACGTCG
>CABUCP010000143.1 GCA_902490055.1 uncultured Klebsiella sp.
TCGACGGTGATGAAGGTATCCTGCTCCACCGCGGTTTCCCGATCGATCAATTAGCGACCGAGTCAAATTATCTTGAAGTGTGCTACATCCTGTTGAACGGCGAAAAACCGACCCAGCAGCAGTACGACGAATTCAAAACCACCGTTACCCGCCACACCATGATCCATGAACAGATTACCCGTCTGTTCCACGCGTTCCGCCGCGACTCTCACCCGATGGCGGTGATGTGCGGTATTACCGGCGCGCTGGCGGCGTTCTACCATGACTCGCTGGACGTGAATAACCCGCGCCACCGTGAAATCGCCGCCTACCGTCTGCTGTCGAAAATGCCGACCATGGCCGCGATGTGCTACAAGTATTCTATCGGTCAGCCGTTCGTTTACCCGCGCAATGACCTCTCCTACGCGGGTAACTTCCTGAATATGATGTTCTCCACGCCGTGCGAAACCTACGAGGTTAACCCGGTACTGGAACGCGCCATGGACCGTATCCTGATCCTGCACGCGGACCACGAACAGAACGCGTCCACCTCCACCGTACGTACCGCAGGCTCTTCGGGCGCGAACCCGTTCGCCTGTATCGCTGCCGGTATCGCCTCCCTGTGGGGACCGGCGCACGGCGGCGCCAACGAAGCGGCGCTGAAAATGCTGGAAGAAATCAGCTCCGTTGAGCACATTCCGGAATTTGTTCGTCGTGCGAAAGATAAGAATGACTCTTTCCGCCTGATGGGCTTTGGCCACCGCGTGTACAAAAACTACGACCCGCGCGCCACCGTAATGCGTGAAACCTGCCACGAAGTGCTGAAAGAACTGGGTACCAAAGACGATCTGCTGGAAGTGGCGATGGAGCTTGAGCATATCGCGCTGAACGACCCGTACTCCGGCATCATCCTGAAAGCGATGGGGATTCCGTCATCGATGTTTACCGTTATCTTCGCGATGGCTCGTACCGTCGGCTGGATTGCCCACTGGAACGAAATGCACAGCGACGGCATGAAAATTGCCCGCCCGCGTCAACTGTATACCGGCTACGAGAAGCGCGATTTCAAATCCGATCTCAAAAAATAATCTCTACCTACCAGGTTGCAGTGATAAAAAAATCGGGGAAATTCCCCGATTTTTTTTATTTAAACATGCAAATAAAGTTTAAAAACCCAAACTAAAGCGCTAATGCTGGCAGCCGGGACACCAGTAAAACGGCCTCGACGAGAGCATAGTTTTTTCAATGATACTGCCGCAGCGTTCGCAGGGCTCGCCATCGCGATGAAAGACTTTAAAGCGGAACAGCGCGCCGTGATGTTTGTTTTCATCCACCTGGCCGCGGGTATGGTAAGAAAGCCGCGGAATATCCAGCAGCGCGTGCGCCAGCGCGTCCAGCTGCGTTTCATTGAGCTCGGCGGCCTTATGTTGCCCGGTCAGCCCCACCTGCCACAGGATTTCTACTCGCAGATAATTACCGAGCCCGGCGAGAAATGCCTGATCCAGTAACAGCCCGGAGAATTGGCGATTGCGGAATTTAGCCGACAACAGCCGCTCTCTGACCTGCCCGGCGGTTAACGTCATATCCAGCACATCCGGGCCGACCCGCAGTAAAAACGGGTGATGGGCAAGTTGCTGCGCCGTTAGCATCTCAATATCCGAAGCGCTATAGAGTAAAATCGCCTTGCGCGCGGTCTGTAACCTGACGCGCAGTACGCGGTTCGATTCCGGCTCGACGCCGGCATCAACGACGCGCCAGACGCCATACAGCTGATTATGGCTATATAGCGTCAGTCCGCCGGAGAAGTGGGTTAACAGGGCTTTGCCGCGGGTAGCGATTTGGGTCACCCGCTGACCAACCAGCTGGGATTGATAGGGTTGCAACTGTGGAAAGGCGAACCAGGCTTCGGTTAATGGTTCGCCTTTGATAGCCGCTTCCAGGTTATCCGCCGCGCGGCGGATCTCCGGGCCTTCCGGCATAATATCGTCCTTTTGTTAGTGCGTCGCGCCGCCGCCGATTTTAGCGTCGCCATCCTGTTCGAGGGCGACGGCAATCGCCGTTTCCAGCGCCGCGCGTACCGTGTCTACCGCCATACTCGCTTCGCCGGGGTGGGCAGCCGCCTGCTCCGGCAGATACGGGATATGGATAAAGCCGCCCTTCAGGCCGGCTTTCCCCTGCAGCTTGTGCAGCAAACCATACATCACGTGGTTGCAGACGAAGGTGCCTGCCGTTTGCGAAACCGACGCCGGGATCCCCCGCTGGCGCAGGGCGCTGACGATCGCTTTGATCGGCAACGAACTGAACCACGCCGCCGGGCCGTCAGCCACAATCGGTTCATCGATCGGCTGCTGGCCTTTATTGTCGGGGATCCGCGCATCATCGACGTTTATCGCTACGCGTTCGACGGTAATGTCGACGCGGCCGCCGGCCTGGCCGACGGCGATCGTCAGCTGCGGCTGATGCTCATCCAGCGCGGCATTCAGCGCCGCCAGCGCCTCGCCAAACACGCAGGGTAACTGCTTTGCTACCACCAGCTGCCCGCTAATGATAACGCCATCGAGCTGCTTGACCACTTCCCATGAAGGGTTAACCGCTTCGCCGCCAAACGGTTCAAAACCGGTAATTAATACGCCAGCCATCATCCCTCCTTACAGGAACATCAGGAAATAGAGTAAGAACACGTTGACGATCAACAGCAGGATGCCGGTCGGCACCTGGGCTTTAATCACCGCGTTTTTATCGGGTAGTTCGAGTAGCGCCGCCGGGACGATATTGAAGTTTGCCGCCATCGGCGTCATCAACGTGCCGCAGTAGCCGGAGAACATACCAATTGCCGCCATCACCGCCGGATTGCCGCCGTGCTGCAGCACCAGAATCGGAATACCAACCCCGGCGGTGACTATCGGGAAGGCGGCGAAAGCGTTACCCATTACCATAGTCAATACCGCCATGCCGATCGCGTATACCGCCACGGCGATAAAACGATTGTCCACCGCCAGATAGTGCTCGGTCAGCCACGAAATGCTGGTCCCTACGCCCGCGGCGGTAAACAGCAGTCCCAGCACCGCAAGAATTTGCGGCAGAATGAAGGCCCAGCCGACGGAATCCAATAGACGGCGGGCTTCCTGCATTGGCTGCGCCACCGTTTCATGGGTCATGCGAATCGCCATTGCCAGGCCAATCAGGGTACCGACGGTCATCGAGAACAGCGTAATCAGCGTCGCATGGTTACCGGGCCCGAATAACCCCTCCTGCCAGGAGGGCAGATTGTTGAACAACAGCACGCCGATGACGGTGACAATCGGGATCGCCAACGCCGGATAGAACAGCTTGTTGCCGAGGCGTTTCGCACTGGCGGTTTTTTCTTCCTGGCTGCGTTGATGGTAGCTACCGAGGCGCACGCCGCCAAAACCGGCGATCAGCGCCAGCACCACCACCAGCCCGCCAACGGCGATATTCACCGTACGTTTATCGCCCACCAGTTGATAAGTCCAATCGCCGAGCAGGAACACCAACCCGTACAGACCCCAGAACAGGCCGGTCGTCAGGCGACGCGGGTTGCTTTTATCACGCCAGGACATAACGGCGACCACCAGCAGAACCGCGCCGGCCAGCCAGTAGAGGTAGGTTTGTTGGAAATTCATGCCGCACCGCCTTTCGCCTGAGCGGCGTTCACCTTATCCAGTTCGCGCTGGAGGTGGCGATCGAGACGCCACAAGCGCGCGGCGTGGATCAGGAAGGCGCAGACCGCCGTCGGGATCCCCCACAGGGCAATATGCAGCGGTTCGGTCTGGATACCGCCCGACTCCAGCATAAAGTTGTGCATGAAGATAATTGCGCCAAAGGCGACGAAGATATCTTCACCGAAGAACAGCCCGACGTTATCGGTCGCCGCCGACATCGCGCGCAGGCGGTAGCGCACTTTGCCCGGCAGCGGACCAAAGCGTTTTTCCGCCGCCCCTTCCGCCATCGGCGCCAGCAGCGGGCGCACCATCTGCGGGTGCCCGCCGAGGCTGGTCAGCCCCAGCGCCGCGGTGGCTTCGCGCACAAAAAGATAGACGATCAGCAGGCGACCGGCGGTGGCGCTATGGATCTTCGCGATCCACGCCTGCGCGCGCTCTTTCAGACCGTGGCGTTCCAGTAAACCGATGACCGCCAGCGGCAGCAACAGGATAAACGGCAGGTTACGGGTATTAAGGAACCCTTCACCCAGCTTCTCCAGAATAGTGGCTATCGGCATATGCGCCGCCACGCCGGTGACGATCCCGGAGATAATCACCACCAGCACCGGGTTAAAGCGTAAAACAAATCCGACCACGATCACGGCAATGCCGATCAGCGGCCAGAGGGATATCGCCTCTTGCATAATAACTTCCTGTTTGTTGTGAGTGTTGTTAATTATTTGATTTAATTATTATAAAAACAGGCCCGCAGGCCCTTAATCGCTTTCCGCGCTCACCTCGATATTGCGCCCGGCAAAGGCGGCGCGCAAGCGGCGAGCGAAATCGAGCGCATGCGCGCCGTCGCCGTGCAGACAGACCGTTTCCGCCACCACGTGCGCCCATTCGCCGCTCAGGCTACGCACGCGATTGTGCTGGACCATTTCCAGCGTTTGCGCCAGCGCCTGCTCTTCGCTTTCGATCAGCGCGCCCGGCTGGCTGCGCGGCACCAGGCTGCCGTCGGCGAGATAGCCGCGATCGGCGAACACTTCCTGCCGCGTCGTCAGTTGATAACGCTGCCCGGCGCGGATCAGCTCGCTACCCGCCAGGCCGACCAGTACCAGGCTGGCATCAGCATCGCGGACTGCGCGGGCGATAGCGTCGGCCAGCGCCGGCTCTTTCGCCGCCTGGTTATACAGCATGCCGTGCGGCTTCACGTGCTGTAGTTCGCCGCCCTGCGCGCGCGCGATCGCCGTCAGCGCGCCGATTTGATACAGCACCTGGGCATAGACCGTCTCCGGCGGCAGCTGCATCGCCGTGCGACCGAAGTTTTCCCGGTCAGGGAAACTCGGATGCGCGCCGATGGCAACGCCGTTTTTCAGCGCCTCACGCACGCATTGCTGCATCAACAGCGCATCGCCGGCGTGAAAACCGCAGGCGATATTGGCAGAGGACACCAGCTGCAGCAGCGCGCTATCGCTGGCGCAGCCTTCGCCGAGGTCGGCATTTAAATCAATCTTCATCGCTCAGTCTCCAGGCCAGTTGTTCAAGATAACGCTGCTGGTCGGCGCGCGCTTTTAGCGCCTCTTCCAGCGAACAGGGGACAAAATGAATCGGCTGGCCAAGCGGGATCTGCGCCAGCTGATACATGTCGGCTTCAATAATGGAGGCAATACGTGGATAGCCGCCGGTAGTCTGCGCATCGTTCATCAACACGATCGGCTGGCCGTTATGCGGCACCTGCACCACGCCCGGCAGCAAGCCATGAGATAACATTTCCCGGTCGGTCGTGCGTTTCAGCGGCTGGCCCTGCAGGCGGTAACCCATGCGGTTACTCTGCGGGCTAAGCCGCCACGGCGAGCGCCAGAAGGACTCCTGGGAGACGCTGTCGAACTCGTGATACTCCGGCCCCGGCAGCGCGCGAATGATATTACCGATCGGCAGCTGTTTTACCCCGCGCGGGGTAGTGAATTGCCGGGTTGATATCCCCAGCTTCAATCGATCGCCATCCTGCAGCCGACGCCCTTCCAGGCCGCCGATGCCAACTTTCAGATCGGTGGAGCGGGAACCGAGAATCTCCGGAACGTCGATGCCGCCCGCCACCGCCAGATAGCTGCGGATACCGTGCTGCGGGTTTTTCAGCACCAACCGCTGTCCGGCTTTCGCTTCCAACCGCCAGCCAAGCCAGACGGGCGCGCCGTCGAGCGTTGCCTCACAGGCCGCGCCGGTCAGCGCGAACCAGCAGTGGCTAGTAAACTGCACATCAACCTGCCCGAGGGTGATTTCCAGCGCTGCGGCCTCCGGCGCATTACCCACCAACAGGTTGGCAATGGTCATCGCCGGTTTATCCAGCGCGCCGCAGCGGCTGATCCCCCACTGACGCTGGCCTTCGCGGCCGCCGTCCTGAACCGAGGTGTACATGCCGGCGCGAATGAATTTCAACATACGCCCTCCTTTTGCGGCACAAAGCGCACGCGGTCGCCGGAACGTAGCAGCACCGGCTCTTTGCGTTTTGGATCAAACAACGCCAGCGGCGTGCGCCCCAGCAGCTGCCAGCCGCCCGGCGTCGCCAGTGGATAAATACCGGTTTGCGATCCGCCGATGCCGACGGAACCGGCCGGTACCAGCAGGCGCGGCTCGGCGCGACGCGGCATCGCCAGTTGCTCCGGCAGTCCGCCAAAATAGGGAAAACCCGGCTGGAAGCCGAGGAACCACACCATGTACTCCACCGAAGAGTGCAGTTCGACCACCTGCTTTTCGCTCAGCCCGCTATGGCGTGCGACATCGCCGAGGTCCGGCCCTGCTTCTCCACCGTAAATCACCGGAATCGCGATCTCGCGCGATTCCGGCTCCAGCGCATCGCTCTCTTCCCACCAGCGCTGTAGCTGATCGATAGCATCCCACGCCATCTCCTGCGGTCGACGCAGCACGACGGTAATGTTATTCATACCTGGAATAACTTCGACCACCTCTTCGCGATCGGTCAACCGCTGGGTCAGGCCCCAGATACGTTTTTGGCTTTCCAGCGTCACCGGAGGTTCAAGCTCCAGGACTACAGCCGTTTCACCTAACAGATAACAACGCGCTCGCTGCACTTTTTTCTCTCTCATCAGGCCGGGTTTGGGATATCGATAAAGGTCACTTCCAGGTCGGTATTTTCCGTCAACCACTCGCTGAGCGCGCGAATACCGCCGCGCTCGGTAGCGTGATGCCCTGCGGCATAAAAATGCAGCCCCTGCTCGCGCGCGGAGTGGATCGTCTGTTCGGACACTTCACCGGTAATAAAAGCATCGACGCCAAAGCGGGCCGCGCTATCGATAAAGCTCTGGCCGCCGCCAGTGCACCATGCAACGCGGCTCACTTTATCCGGCCCGGTATCGCCGCTCCACAGCGGTTTACGCCCCAGACGCGCCTCAATCCACGACGCCAGCTCCAGCCCCGAGACCGGCATCGATAGCTCGCCCCACGGTACCAGCGGTTCAATTTCGCCCATCACGTTAATACCCAGCAGCTGCGCCAACTGGGCGTTATTACCCAATTCAGGGTGCGCATCCAGCGGTAAATGCCAGCCATAGAGGTTGATGTCGTTGGCCAGCAGCGTTTTCAGCCGGTTACGTTTCATGCCGCGGATCACCGGCGATTCACCTTTCCAGAAGTAACCGTGGTGAACTATCACCGCATCCGCCTGCAGACGCACGGCTTCATCAAGCAGCGCCTGGCTGGCAGTCACTCCGGTTACGACTTTTTGCACCGTCTCGCGCCCTTCCACCTGCAGGCCGTTCGGCGCGTAATCACTGATGGCCGCGCTATTCAGTTTCTCGTTAATCAGTTGTTCCAGTTCGCTATTTTTCATTGCCGCTCCATCAGAAATCGGTTTGTACAATCCTATAACATAACGGCATCCGCCCTGGTCGTCGATAGTTGAGCCTGATGCCCGTTTTGACTTCTGACATAATCGCCCTATTTGCCTCTTCCCCTCACCGCGCATTAG
>CABUCP010000144.1 GCA_902490055.1 uncultured Klebsiella sp.
GATTTATTGGACGCGAACAACGAAACCTTTTTGGCCCGTCAGGCTGAATTCGAATCGAATGTCAGGAGTTACCCACGCAAGTTACCGCTCGCCATCACCAAAGCTGAAGGCGTTTGGTTGACCGATGCGGATAACAAACAGTACCTGGACTGCCTCGCCGGCGCCGGGACCCTCGCTCTGGGCCATAACCACCCTGAAGTACTGCAGAGCATCCAAAGTGTCATTACCAGCGGCTTGCCGTTACATACCCTCGATCTGACGACTCCGTTAAAAGATCGCTTCTCTGAATACCTGCTCTCTTGCCTGCCGGGCGAAGGGAAAGAGTACTGCCTGCAATTCACCGGTCCTTCCGGCGCTGACGCCGTTGAAGCCGCGCTGAAGTTGGCGAAAAAATACACCGGCCGCACCGCCGTCATCAGCTTCTCCGGCGGTTATCACGGGATGACCCACGGCGCGCTGTCGGTCACCGGTAACCTGTCGCCGAAAGCGGCGGTCAACGGCATGATGCCGGAAGTTCAGTTCATGCCTTACCCGCACCAGTACCGCTGCCCGCTGGGCATCGGCGGCGAAGCGGGCGTTAAAGCGCTGACCTACTACTTCGAAAACCTGATCAACGACGTGGAAAGCGGCGTGCGCAAACCGGCGGCGGTTATCCTTGAAGCCGTTCAGGGTGAAGGCGGCGTGAACCCGGCTCCGGTTGAGTGGCTGCAGCGCATCCGCAAAGTCACCAAAGAGCATGGCATTCTGCTGATCATCGATGAAGTTCAGGCAGGCTTTGCCCGTACCGGTAAATTCTTCGCCTTCGAACACGCCGGTATTGAACCGGATATCATCGTGATGTCGAAAGCTGTCGGCGGCGGTCTGCCAATGGCCGTCCTGGGCATTAAGAAAGAGTTCGATGCCTGGGAACCGGGTCACCATACCGGCACCTTCCGCGGCAACCAGCTGGCCATGGCCACCGGCCTGACCACGCTGCGCCACCTGCGCGACAACAAAATCGCCGATAAAGTCGCCGCTCAGGGCGAATGGCTGAAAGGCAAACTGGCTGAGCTGCAGAAACGCTTCCCGGTTATCGGCCACGTGCGCGGTCTCGGTCTGATGATCGGCATTGAAATCGTTAAGCCGAATGAAGCGCAGGATCATATGGGCTGCTACCCGGCTGACGGCGAGCTCTCCGCCCTGCTGCAGAAGAAATGCTTCGAAGCTGGCGTGATCCTTGAGCGCGGCGGTCGTCATGGTTGCGTACTGCGCCTGCTGCCGTCCCTGCTGATCAGCGATGCGGAACTGGAAGTGTTCCTCGATAAGTTTGAACAGGCCCTGCTGGCCGCCGGCGTAAAACCGGTCTGAGTGGAGTAAGTGACCGCAATGTCCAAATTGAATCCGATTCTGGCTGGTTCCGCGGCAAGCATTGACGCTTACCAGCAGGTCATTACCCAGACCAGCCTGGCGGTTGCGCAGTGGCTGCAGCAGCCTGAAATGTATCAAGGGCGCAGCGTTGACGATCTGCGTGAGCGCATCACCCTTGATTTTAACGAACAGGGTCTGGGCAACCAGGCGGCGATTGAACGTGCGATCGAGTACTTCCTGAAAGACAGCCTGTCGGTGCACCACCCGCAGTGCGTGGCGCATCTGCACTGCCCAAGCCTGGTGATTAGCCAGGCGGCGGAAGTGCTGATTAACGCCACCAACCAGAGCATGGACTCCTGGGATCAGAGCCCTTCGGCCACCATCATTGAGATGAAGCTGATCGAATGGCTGCGCGCGCAGGTCGGTTATCCGGCTGGCGATGCCGGCGTCTTCACCAGCGGCGGCACCCAGAGCAACCTGATGGGTCTAATGCTGGCGCGCGACGCCTTCTTCGCCCGCCAGGGGCACTCCATCCAGCAGGATGGTTTGCCGGGCGATATCCGTAAGTACAAAGTACTGTGCTCGGAAAACGCCCACTTCTCGGTGCAGAAAAATATGGCGCTGATGGGCCTTGGCTATCGCTCGGTGACGTTGGTGAAAACCGATGAGTTCGCGCGCATGGACGTGGCTGACCTGAAGGCGAAAATTGCTGAAGCGCAGGCCAACGGCGAGCAGATTATGGCGATCGTCGCAACTGCCGGTACCACTGACGCGGGGGCTATCGACCCGCTGCGTGATATCGCCGGTATCGCGGCTGAACAACAGATCTGGCTGCACGTTGATGCCGCCTGGGGCGGCGCGCTGCTACTATCTGAGCAGTATCGCGATTACCTCGATGGCCTGGAGTTAGTGGATTCCGTTACTTTGGACTTCCACAAACAGTTCTTCCAGACCATCAGCTGCGGCGCGTTCCTGCTGAAAGATGCGCGTCACTACGAGCTGATGCGTTATCAGGCGGCCTATCTGAACTCCGAGTTTGACGAAGAGCACGGCGTACCGAACCTGGTTTCAAAATCGCTGCAAACCACCCGTCGCTTCGATGCGCTGAAGCTGTGGATGGGCCTTGAAGCGCTGGGCCGGAAACAATACGCTGAAATCATCGATCACGGCGTGACCATGGCGAAAAACGTTGCGGAATACGTTGAGTCTCAGCCGACGCTGGAGCTGGTGATGCAGCCGCAGCTGGCGAGCGTGCTGTTCCGTTCTCGTCCGGCGCAGATGGCTGGGAGCGATACCGAAACGATCGCCCTGCTCAACCAGCGCATCGGCGATGCCCTGCTGGATTCCGGCCGGGCGAACGTCGGCGTCACCGAGCATAACGGCGTCACCTGCCTGAAGCTGACGCTGCTGAACCCGATCGTCACGCTTGAGGACGTGAAGGTTCTGCTGGGTCTGGTCGAACGCACCGCTCAGGAACTGCTGGCGAAATAAGACACTGCCGTTTAGTCAGCGTCCTGCAAAGCCGATAACTGTTGTTATCGGCTTTTTTATTGTCACCCCTAAACCACCTCCTAGGGAGGTGGTGATTGATTTCCCTCTCACGCCCGCGCTTCACGAAGCAGCTGTTGGATCATCTGCTCCTGCCGGGCATAATCTCCTTCGCCAAAGGCGGTATAGCGTAGCTGCCCGCGCGCGTCGAAAAAATAGTGCGCCGGCCAGTACTGGTTACCGAATGCGTTCCAGATGGCGTAATGGTTATCCGCGACAATCGGATAGTTTAGCTTTCGCTGGCTGACGGCTTCACGCAACTGCGGCAAGGAGCGCTCCCACGGATATTCCGGCGTATGCACGCCAATCACGACCAGCCCCGCGGCGCGATACTTATTGGCCCACGCCCGTACATAAGGCAGCGTATGCTGGCAGTTGATGCAATCCCTGGTCCAGAAATCAATCAACACCACCTTTCCCTTTAGCGCAGTGTTGCTCAGCGGCGGACTATTTAGCCATGCGGTCCCGCCCTGCAGATCCGGCATCGCGCTGGTTGGCTGCGGCGCTGCGACCGGCTCCAGACGAACCCGTTCCGTAGACTGCGGCAAAAACGTGCTCAATCGTTGCTCAAGACGATTAGTTAACCCGCTGGCGCCCTGCAAATAGCGATCGGCGCCGCTGCCGATTAACGCTACCGTCGCCAACATCGCCACGCCGGTTAACTGACGTAAACGCCCGCTTAAAGCCAGCCCGCCGCGCAGACGCGAAACCAGCCGCGAGCCAAACCATCCCAACAGTAACAACATCAACGCGCAGCCGCTGGCGTACGAGATCAACAACATACCGGTGGCCGCCGAATCCCCTTTCAGCAATGCCAGGCTTAAAATCGCCCCCAGCACCGGTCCCGCGCAGGGCGCCCAAAGCAGGCCAATTGCCAGACCGGCAAGCAGCGAGGCCAACCCGCCGCCGTAGCGGTAGCTGTGCTGGTTAATCTTATTACCGAGCGCAACCACCGGAGAGCTGAGCCAGCCGGCCACCCGCGGTGAGATCAAGCTGATAGCCACGAGGGACAGAAAGCCCAACGCCAGCCAGCGGCCAATGATAGTCAGGTTCACTAACCTGCTGCTTGCCGCCGTCGCCAGCAGCGACACGGCGGTAAACATCACCACCATGCCAAGCAACAGAAGTAAAAGCTGCCCCTTACGCCCGCGAACGCTGGCAAAGACCAGCGGGATCACCGGTAAGGTACAGGGGCTTAGCAGCGTTAACATACCGGCCAGAAATGCAATTACAACAGCCATGATCGTTCTCCTTCACAGCGTTGCCGGATTGGCAACGCTGGCATTACAGCAGGTGAATGTATGGCGGATGTGTCCGTATAACGGTGGTTTAGTGTGCTGAATTATCTGACGTAGAGGGAGATACAGAAGGATACAAAGCGGCGGCGCGTAGTAGCACGCGCGCTTCGAGCCCGCCCTCCGGTCGGTTATGCAGCGTCAAACTGCCCTGCATCTGCCCGGCGAGCTGAGCGGCGATCGCCAACCCTAAACCGGTACCTCCGGTATCGCGGTTGCGCGATTGCTCAAGGCGATAAAATGGCTGTAGCACGGCGGCCAGCTCCTCATCAGGAATACCGGGGCCGTTATCGGCAACGTGAATAATGACATCGCCGTTCTGTGCATAGCTGAGGCTTATCTCTACGCGTTCTGCGTATTTCAGCCCATTATCGATTAAGTTACTGATGACCCTGCGCAGCGCCTGCGGCTGCAGTTGCAGGGCGTCCGGCCCTTTACCGGCCTGGAAACTAACGGCTTTCCCCACATCGGCATAATCACAGGCAATACTATCCAGCAGCGCATTGAGGCTCATTCTCTGATGGGCTTCCGCCAGCGGTTCCGCAGCGCGCGCCAACGCAATACCTTCTCGCACCAACCGGGTCATGCTATCGAGATCCTGCAACAGTTTGTCGCGTAATGCCGGCTGGTCTGCCATTTCCACGCGTAGCTTCATGCGGGTAATTGGCGTTTGTAGATCGTGGGAGATCGCCGCCAGGATCCGCGCACGTTCTTGCAAATGGTCCTGAATTCGCTGCTGCATGGCATTAAAGGCGCGCGCCGCGCGCTGTACCTCCTGTGGTCCCTGCTCTACCATTGACGCTGCTGAAGAGGTTGCGGGCTGTAGCGTATCAATGGCGTGAGTAAAGCGGGTTATCGGCGCCACCACCTGGCGGACGGCGTACCAGGCGCAAAACAGCAGTAGCAGAAACTGCGCGGCCAACACCAACGGCAGCCAACGCGCGATGGCCGGTAACCGTGGCCATAAATCGATACTCAGCGGCGCGCCATCGTGTAGCGTTACGTGGGCTTGAATATGTTCGCGGGGACCGGGGACGGCAACAATGCTCACGGGGTATCGGCCGCTCAGGGCCTCCTGTATCGAACGTACCGCGTCTCGCGAACGCCAACTGGTCGGATAGTCGCCAGTCTGGCCGGCAGAAAGCTGGTAACGATAGTTGCCGCGCGCCAGTCGCGTCAGCCAATGCGGCCGTTCTTGCGCGGGAAGGCGGTCAAGGATAGCGACGCTGGTCGCGACATCATACTCAAGGTTGCCCAGCATCACGCTGCGGGCGCTGCTCATCCGCTCGTATAACAGTAGTGATAGCGTTAGCGCATTGGCGATTAGCAGTGCGAGGAAAATCATCACCATCAAGCGGGACTGCAGCGAGACAGGCCACAGCTTCATGTTCGCGCTTCGCGGATCGATACCGGGACAGCCAGCACATAACCTTCGCTGCGCACGGTTTTGATATAGGCGGGCTCGCGCGCATCTTCCCGTAGCCGCTGGCGCAGACGACTCACCAGCAGATCGATTGAGCGTTCAAACAATTCGGCATCGCGCCCCTGAGTCAGATTCAACAGCTGATCGCGGTTGAGTACCCGTTGCGGATGATCGAGAAATACCCGCAGCAGACGATACTCCGCCCCGCTCAGCGCCACAATCGTGCCGTCGTTATCCAGCAAATGCCGTGCCGAGGTATCCAGCAGCCAGTCGCCAAAGGCGATTAGCCTGGCGGCTTCGCTGATTTGTAAATTGGGCGGTAGCGCGCGGGCGCGACGCAATATGGCTTTTATCCGCGCCAGCAGTTCGCGGGCGACGAAAGGTTTAACCAGGTAATCGTCGGCCCCCATCTCGAGGCCGAGTATACGGTCGCTATCTTCGCTACGCGCGGTCAGCATCAGCACCGGGATATCCTGTTGACCGTCATTACGCAGCTGGCGGCATAGGGTTAATCCATCATCGCCCGGCAGCATAATATCGAGCACAATCAAATCGATTTGATGGTTTTTGAGTATTGACCACATTGCTTTACCGTTCGCCGCGCCGCTGGCGCGGTACCCCGACTTTTCCAGATAGCCGACAATCAGTTCGCGGATATCGCGGTCGTCATCGACAACCAGGATGTGGTCAATACGTTCCAAAGGCGGCTCCCGTGGCAAAATAAGCTACTGAAAAGCATATGCGTCATCGCCGGAAGCGCAACTTTTTGCGACCGACGCTTACAGTTGGTCGGCGTCAATAACCGCCTGGACAAATTCTACCGGCGCCTCCTGCGGCGGGTTATGCCCCACCTCGCCTTTAAAGTCCCGGTGTTCATATTTGCCGGTGAATTTCGCACGGTATGTCGCTGGCGCCGGGTGCGGCGCGCCGTTGCTTTCCCCTTCGATGGTAATCGTCGGTACGCTAATCGCCGGTAGTTTCGCGAGTTTCTCTTCGTAGCCCGCATATTTCGCTTCACCCTGCACCAGGCCTAAGCGCCAGCGGTAGTTGCTGATTGTGATGGCAACGTGGTCCGGGTTATCCAGCGCTTTAGCGCTGGTAGCAAACACCGCGTCGCTGAATTTCCACTGCGGCGAAGCCTGATGCCAGATGAATTTAGCGAAGTCGTGTGTATTCTGCCGATAGCCCGCCTCGCCGCGCGGGGTGGCGAAGTAAAATTGATACCACCACGACAGTTCCGCCTGTGGCGGCAGCGGTTTCTCGCCAATTTGCTGGCTACCGATCAGATACCCGCTCACCGAAACCAGCGACTTAACCCGCTGCGGCCAGAGCGCCGCGACGATATCCGCCGTGCGCGCGCCCCAGTCAAAGCCGGCAAAATCCGCCTGCTTAATGTTCAGCGCATCCATCAGGTGCACAATATCCGCAGCCATCGCCGATGGTTGGCCGTTTCGCGGCGTCTTGACCGACAGGAAACGCGTTGAACCGTAGCCGCGCAGATACGGCACAATCACCCGGTAGCCTTTCTGCGCTAGCGCCGGGGCAACCTGTGCGTAGCTCTGAATATCGTACGGCCAGCCGTGCAGTAAAATCACCGCCTGACCATCACGCGGGCCAATATCGACATAACCAATATTCAGATCGCCGGCATTAATTTGTTGCACCTTATCGAAGGCACCGGCGTCCTGCGCGGCGCAAACGCTGGCTGACCACAGCGCGGAGAGACACAGCGCCGCTGCGCTGACATTACGGATTGCGGATAATCTGTTCATAGCCATCTCACCTTTATCAGAATGTATTAAGAGAGTACGCGATTAGTTAAGCAGGCTTTTGTATCCGGCATGTGCTTATCCAGACGCGTTTATGCATCGTCATGTATGCACTCTTCCGGCTGATACAGTGTGATACAAACTACCGTTTTGGCGATTGTTGCTAAATTGTAACTT
>CABUCP010000145.1 GCA_902490055.1 uncultured Klebsiella sp.
ACCTCGCTGGTATACTCTGGCTGCCTTTGTAACAGGAGCCTGCTTTCATGGATACCACCTTTTTCCGCGCCGCCTTTTTCGGCCTCTGCGTTCTGCTTACCGGTTGTGATTCCTCGACATCCCCGGCCACGCAAAAATCAGCCGCCACCGTACTCGATGGTAAAACGATGGGGACCTACTGGCGGGTCAGCGTGATTGGCCTTGAACCGGCAAAAGCTGAGGAACTGCGCCATAAAGTGCAGGCGCAGCTTGACGCTGACGATCGCCTGCTCTCCACCTGGAAAAACGACTCTGCGCTGATGCGCTTCAACCATGCTGCCACCACCGCGCCGTGGCCGGTGGACGAAGCGATGGCGGATATCGTTACTCTGTCGCTGCGTATTGGCGCAAAAACCGCCGGGGCGATGGATATTACCGTCGGGCCGCTGGTCAATTTGTGGGGCTTTGGCCCGGATAAGCAGCCGGTGAAAACGCCGACGGCACAGCAAATCGCGGCGGCAAAAGCGCGCACGGGGCTGCAGCATCTGACGGTTATCAACCGTGCTGATAAACAATATCTGCAAAAAGATATTCCTGATTTATTTGTCGATCTTTCTACCGTTGGCGAGGGCTATGCCGCCGATCATCTGGCGCGTTTGATGGAGCAGGAAGGGATCGCCCGTTATCTGGTATCGGTCGGCGGGGCGCTGGTAAGCCGCGGCATGAACGGCGACGATAAACCGTGGCGGGTAGCGATTCAAAAACCGACCGATCGCGAAAATGCGGTACAGGCGATCGTCGATATCAACGGCCACGGTATCAGCACCTCGGGCAGTTATCGTAACTACTACGAACTGGACGGCAAGCGCATTTCGCATGTTATTGATCCGCAAACCGGAGAGCCGATCAACCATAAGCTGGTCTCGGTGACGGTGATTGCCCCTACGGCGCTCGAGGCCGACGGCTGGGATACCGGGCTGATGGTCCTGGGGCCGAAAAAAGCGCAGCAGGTGGCGCACGAGCAGGGATTGGCGGTGTATATGATTGTCAAAGAGGGCGACGGCTTTAAAACTTGGATGTCGCCGCAGTTCCGCACTTTCCTGGTCGGCGAATAGAATTAAAAAGCAAGAAGCGCGGTTTTTTAGCGCGGCGTAAGGCGCAGAGTGAAGATACACTTACAGCAGGAGCCCGCTATGAAACCGATGATTGCCGACATTGATAATGACGACCGCCGCTGGCAGGCGGTCTGCGAACGTGACGCCAGCGCTGACGGGCAGTTCGTGTTCGCGGTACTGACGACCGGCGTCTGCTGCCGCCCCTCGTGCCGTTCACGGCGGGCGCGGCGGGAGAACGTGCGCTTTTATCCTGACGTTGCGGCAGCGCAGGCGGCGGGGTTTCGCCCCTGTAAACGCTGTCAGCCGGATAAAACCGACCCGGAACAGCAGCGGGTGGACAAAGTCGCCGCCGCCTGTCGCCTGCTGGAGCAGGAAACGCCAATCACTCTTGAGGCGCTGGCGCAGCAGCTGGCGGTCAGCCCATTTCATTTTCATCGCTTGTTTAAGTCCGTGACCGGCGTTACGCCAAAGGCCTGGCAGCAGGCCTGGCGCGCGCGGCGGTTGCGCGAAGCGCTTAGCCACGGCGATAGCGTCACCGTGGCGGCGCTGGCGGCGGGCTTTCCCGATACCGCCAGCTATTACCGCAAAGCCGATGATACGTTGGGCATGACCGCCCGCCAGTTCAAACGCGGCGGCGAAGCTATGGTGATTCGCTGGGTCTGCGGCGATAGCGCTTCGGGTCGCTGCCTGGTGGCGCTCAGCGAGCGAGGGGTATGCGCCGTTTTATTGGCTGATGATGACGATACGTTATATGCGGAACTGGTGAGCTTGTTTCCGGGCGCCCGCTTGCAGAGGGGCGACGGCGCGGTTGCCGAACAGGTGGCGCAGGTGTTTAGCCACCTGCAAAACCCGCTGCTGGCGGTAAACCTGCCGCTGGATATTCGCGGTACCGCTTTCCAGCAACGGATCTGGCAAGCCTTGCGCCAGATCCCCACGGGCGAAACCCGTAGCTACCGCGAGGTAGCGGAGAGCATTGGCCAACCGCGCGCGGTTCGGGCGGTGGCCGGCGCCTGCGCCGCCAATAAGCTGGCGATCGTCATCCCCTGTCATCGGGTGATACGCGAGGGCGGGGCGCTCTCCGGTTATCGCTGGGGAAGCGCGCGTAAGGCGCTGCTGCTGGCGAGAGAAGCAAAATTACGGGAGAAATAATGCTCGATCTGTTTGCCGATACGCCGCCCTGGCACGAGCCGCTGGCGCCGGGGGCGGTCATATTACGCCGCTATGCCTATCAGCGCGCGCCGGCGCTGTTGCAGGCTATCGCCGAGGTGGCTGGCAGTTCGCCTTTTCGTCAGATGGTGACCCCCGGCGGTTATACCATGTCGGTGGCGATGACCAACTGCGGCGAGCTTGGCTGGACGACCGACAGGCATGGCTATCTCTATGCGTCGGGCGATCCGCTGACCGGCGCGCCCTGGCCGCAAATGCCGCTGCTTTTCCAGCAACTGGCGGCAGACGCGGCGCAGGAAGCGGGCTATGCGCATTTCTCCCCCGACGCCTGTTTGATTAACCGCTACCCGCCGGGCGCGAAGCTGTCACTGCATCAGGATAAAGACGAACGCGATTTGCGCGCGCCTATCGTGTCGGTGTCGCTGGGGCTGCCGGCGGTATTTCAGTTTGGCGGCCTGCGGCGTAACGATCCGCTGCGCCGGTTGCTGCTGGAGCATGGCGATGTGGTGGTGTGGGGCGGCGAATCGCGTCTTTTCTATCACGGTATTCAGCCGCTGAAGCCCGGTGAGCATCCGCTGACCGGCGCCTGCCGCTACAATCTCACTTTCCGTCTTGCGGACCTGCGGTAAGAATAAAAATAAGAATTATTCTTGCTGTCGTCGGTAAGCCGTTTAAACTGCTGGCTGTTTGCTTGTCCGGATTGTGGCTTATGGAATTACTTGTTCTTGTTTGGCGCCAGTATCGCTGGCCGTTTATTGCCGTCATGGCGCTGAGTTTGCTCAGCGCGGCGTTAGGCATCGGGCTGATTGCCTTTATCAACCTGCGCCTGATCTCCCTGGTGGATACGTCGCTCAGCGTACTGCCCGAGTTTCTCGGCCTGCTGCTGTTATTGATGGCGGTGACCCTGGGCTCGCAGCTGGCGTTAACGACACTCGGCCACCATTTCGTTTATCGCCTGCGCGGCGAATTTATTAAACGTATTCTCGATACCCAAATCGAAAAGGTCGAAAAAATCGGCAGCGCGTCGCTGCTGGCGGGGTTAACCAGCGACGTCCGCAATATCACTATCGCTTTCGTGCGTCTACCGGAGCTGGTGCAAGGCATTATCCTGACCTTCGGCTCCGCCGCCTATCTGGCATTTCTGTCAGGTAAAATGATGCTGGTGACCGCGGTATGGATGGCGGTGACCATCTGGGGCGGTTTTGTGCTGGTGGCGCGGGTCTATAAGCATATGGCGACGCTGCGTGAGACCGAAGACAAGCTGTATCATGATTACCAGACGGTGCTGGAAGGGCGTAAAGAACTCACGCTGAACCGCGAACGCGCCGAATATGTCTTTAATCAGCTGTATCTGCCGGATGCCCGTGACTACCGTCACCATATTATTCGCGCCGATACCTTCCACCTTAGCGCGGTAAACTGGTCGAACATCATGATGCTTGGCGCCATCGGTCTGGTGTTCTGGATGGCCAACGGTCTCGGGTGGGCTAATACCGCGGTGGCTGCGACCTATTCGTTAACGCTACTGTTCCTGCGCACGCCGCTGCTGTCGGCGGTAGGCGCGCTGCCAACGCTGCTCAGCGCGCAGGTGGCGTTCAATAAACTGCATCAATTTGCGCTGGCGCCGTATCGCGCCGGGTTCCCTGAGCCACAGGCGCATTCGCACTGGCAAACGCTGGAACTGCGCGACGTGACGTTCCACTATCCGGATAACAGTTTTGCCATCGGGCCGATCAATCTGACCCTCAGGCGCGGCGAACTGGTCTTCCTGATTGGCGGCAACGGGAGCGGCAAATCGACGCTGGCTATGTTGCTGACCGGTCTGTATCAACCGCTCTCCGGGCAAATTCTGCTCGATGGGCAACCGCTGGCGGCGGATAAGCCGGAAGATTATCGTAAACTGTTCTCGGCGGTATTTACCGATGTCTGGTTGTTTGACCGCCTGCTCGGGCCCAAGGGTGAACGCGCCGATCCGGCGCTGGTGGCAAAATGGCTGGCGTACCTGAAGATGGACCACAAGCTGCAGCTGGAAGAGGGCAAAATCCTCGATCTGAAACTGTCGAAAGGGCAGAAAAAACGCGTGGCGCTGCTGCTGGCGCTGGCGGAAGAGCGCGATATTATTCTGCTTGATGAGTGGGCCGCCGATCAGGATCCGCATTTCCGCCGCGAGTTCTATCAGGTGTTACTGCCGCTGATGCAGCAAATGGGGAAAACCGTGTTTGCCATCAGCCACGATGACCACTATTTCCAGCATGCCGACCGTCTGCTGGAGATGCGCAGCGGTAAGCTTAGCGAGCTCACCGGAGAAGAGCGCGAACTGGCGACCCGCGATGCGGTAGCGCGTACCGCGTAATCGCCTTACCCGGTCCGGGGCGTTAGCCCCGGCCGCTCCGTCGTCAATACGCCATATTGCTGTTTTTTCCGGCAGACGAATTGCTGGCGGTTATTATTTCTCCCTCCTCGCGCTATGCTTATGGCTTCGGCCACCCGGGTCGACTTCTATTCTCACAAGGATTGCCTGAGCGATGTCCGTTTTGCATAAAAAGAGCGCCCGATTACGCGATGAAGAACGTGCCCGCCTGATTTGGCTGCTGAGTACCGATAAGGCCGTTACCTCCGCGCTGCTGGGAAAATTAACGCTCGCTGAACGTTACGATGAAGGCACGTTGGCCGATGACCTGGCGGAAGTGGAAGTATTAGTATCGCATCTGCCGCCGCCGGACCTTGCCGATGCCCTCGAAGCGCTGCCTTATGATGCCCGTACCGCGCTGTGGGGACTGGTCGCCGACGACAAACGCGGCGAAGTGCTGCTGGAAGCATCAGAAAACGTCTGGGGCGATCTCATCGACAAGATGAGCGACCACGACCTGATCTTTGCGCTGCAATCACTGGATATTGATGAACAGGTTTACCTGCTACAGCACCTGCCGCGTGATTTAACCGGCCGTCTGCTGGCGACGCTGCCGCCGGATAAACGCGCGCGCATTCGCCAGATGATGCGCTACGCCGATAATACCGTCGGCGCGATCATGGAATTTGAAGTGATTACCGTACGCCCGGAAGCTACCCTGGCGGCGGTGCAGCGTTACCTGCGGCGGCTGGGTAAAATGCCGGAAAACACCGATAAACTGTTCGTCACTACCCGCAATAAATTGCTGCTGGGCGAACTGGAGCTGCAAACCATTCTGCTTAACGATGCGCAAAAGCGCGTCGGCGATGTGATGGAAGGCGACCCGGTGACCTTCCAGCCGCAGGAAGAAGCGGAAAAAGTCGCCCGTACCTTCGAACGTGACGACTTACTCAGCGCGGCGGTGATCGATGCCGACGGCAAATTGATGGGGCGTTTGACCATCGATGAAATCGTTGACGTGGTGTACGAAGAGACCGATAACGACCTGCGCCGGATGGGCGGTCTGAGCGAAGATGATGATGTTTTTGCGCCGGTGAGCAAAGCGGTGAAAACTCGCTGGGCGTGGCTGGCGGTGAACCTCTGCACGGCGTTTATCGCTTCACGGGTGATCGACGGCTTTGAACATACTATTTCGCAGCTGGTGGCATTGGCCTCGCTGATGCCGATCGTCGCCGGGATCGGCGGTAATACCGGTAATCAAACGATCACCATGATCGTTCGCGCGATGGCTCTGCAGCAGATCCAGCCGGGGAGTTTTAGCTTTTTGATCTTGCGTGAAATGGGGGTGGCGCTGATTAATGGCCTGGTGTGGGGCGGTATCATGGGCGCCATTACCTGGTGGCTGTATGATGACCCGCAGCTCGGCGGCGTGATGACGCTGGCAATGATGCTCAACCTGCTGATGGCGGCAATGATGGGCGTTATCATCCCGTTGGTGATGGTCAAACTGGGGCGCGACCCGGCGGTCGGCTCCAGCGTGATGATCACCGCTATAACCGACACCGGCGGCTTCTTTATTTTCCTTGGTCTGGCGACGCTGTTTTTGATGTAGCCTGCGCTTTCGCGCGCAGGCGGCGGGGGATCAGCGCCATAGCGATGAGCCCGGCCAGCACGCCAATCGCCAGATTGCTGGTACCGACCGTCGCGGCGACGGTCACCACCATCACCACCGTTTCAGGCCAGGGGTTGCGCGCCAGTTCTCCCGGGCGAATGCTGTGCCAGCTAAAAGTTTTCACCGCCACAATCACCATTACTCCTGCCAGCACCGCCATCGGGATTTTCGCCATGACCTGGCTGAGCGCCGTAACCAACAGCAGTAATACCAGCCCGGCGATGACCGTCGACAGGCGGCTACGGGCTTTCCCCATCTCAACGTTAACGATGGTTTGGCCAATCATCGCGCAGCCGGCAATACCGCCGTAGCAGCCAGCCATGATATTGGCGATACCCAATCCTGCGCTCTCGCGCGATTTGTTTGACGGCGTATGGGTAAGGTCATCAACCAGCTTTGCCGTCAGCAACGATTCCATCAGGCCGACAAAGGCGATACTCAGCGCGCAGGGCCAGATAATTTGCAGCGTTGTCAGGTCCAGCGGTACGGTCAGCGCGTTGAAGCCCGGCAGGCCGCCGCTCATCGAACCTTCATCGCCCACGGTCGGCAGCAGTTGACCGGTCGTGGCGGTATAAACGGTGAGGAGCACGATGGCAATCAGCGGCGCTGGAATCGCTTTAATAAAGCGCGGCGCCCACAGCACAATCAGTAACGTCAGGACGAACAGACCGACAGTTAACGGCTGACGGCTCCAGAAGTGCGGGACCTGGGCGAAGAAGATTAGGATCCCGAGCGCGTTAACAAAGCCGGTCATGACCGGTTGCGGGATAAAGCGCATCAAGCGCGCCATGCCGCATACCCCAAACAAAATTTGAATAATACCAGCCAAAATGACAGCGGGCAGAATATAGCCAACGCCATGCTGGTGCACCATTGGGCCAATGACCAGCGCGACGGAACCAGCCGCCGCGGTCACCATCGCCGGCCGTCCACCGAGTATTGACATCGCCAGACACAGTACCACTGAGGCAATCAGGCTGACCTGCGGGTCAACGCCGGCAATCACCGAGAACGAAATCACTTCTGGAATGAGCGCCAGCGCGGTCAGCACGCCGGCCAGCGTTTCACGGGTCAGCAGCGCAGGAGAACGCAATACGTCGCGGATCCCGCTGTTCTGCGCAGGCGAGAGAGAGTCGGAAGCTGGGGGCATAAAAAAGTTCGCAGATGATAAAAAAGTTGAATACGGATACGCCGCCGCTTGCGTGCGGTCTATCACAAAACGGGGGATGATACCGCGGAAAAGGCCTGTATACCAGTACAAAAAGTG
>CABUCP010000146.1 GCA_902490055.1 uncultured Klebsiella sp.
CGGCGCAATACCCGCATCAGGCACCCCATCAATATGTTATTCCCGGCGGATTCACCTCGGAGTGGGTAACCTCCTCTCCCTGCTCGCCCCAGCGCGCCAGTACCTGCTGATACTCGCCTCGGGCGATAGCGCCATCCAGCGCCGCCTGTAGCGCGTAGACCAGACCACTGCCTTTTTTCGTGGTGGTCGCGACCCACGCTTTTTTCGGCCCCAGACCGACAACCTTGGTTTTGCCGTTTAGCGCAGCCTTATAGGAAGCCACCGACTGCGGGCCAAAGAAAACGTCCGCCCTTCCTGACTGAATATAGAGATTGCCGGAGGCATCGTCGGTAAGATACACCGGCTGCGCCGGTTGCCGACCGGCAGCTTCGTTTTGCGCATTCCAGCCAAGCAGGATCCGCTCCTGATTGGTGCCGGAGCCGACAATCACTTTACGCCCGGAGAGATCCTCCGCATGGTTGATACGCGCGATCTGGCTATCTGATTTCACCGAGAAGGCCAGCGAATCAACACGATAGGTGGCGAAATCAAATTTCTCTTTGCGTTTTTCAGTGACGGCAATATTAATTAACGCCACGTCATAGCGCCCGGAGGCAATCCCTAACGGCCAATCCTCCCAGGCCGTCGGCACCAGCTTAAGCCGCAACCCGAGACTACCCGCCAGTAGCCTGGCGATATCCGGGTCGCTGCCGATACGGGTACGGTTATCGCTGGCAAGCAGCGCCAGCGGCGGCGAGTTCAGCGCCGAGATCGCCACCGTTAGCACGCCGGGTTCAACAAAATGGTAGTTCGCTGGTATTTTACCGATAGCGTTTTCATCGCGCGTGACCGGGAGCGGTTGCTCATTAGCGCGCAAATCGATCGCAGCCTGCGCCGCGGCGGTCAGGAGTAGCAGCGTGAGGGTTGCAGCGGGTATTTTCATGCCAGCGCCCGCGATAGAAATTGTCGCGTACGCTGATGCTGCGGATGATTCAACACCTCGTCGCTGCTGCCCTGTTCAACGATTTTGCCATCGACCATAAACACCACCCGGTCCGCCACTTCGCGGGCAAAACCAATCTCGTGCGTCACGACCACCAGCGTCGTACCGGAGCGGGCCAGCTTTTTAATCACGTCCAGCACTTCACCCACCAGTTCCGGATCCAATGCCGAGGTAGGTTCGTCAAACAGGATCACCCGCGGATTGAGCGCCAGCGCGCGGGCAATCGCGATACGCTGCTGCTGGCCGCCGGAAAGATGCCGTGACCAGGCATCGGCTTTGTTGCGCAATCCCACGACATCCAGCAGTTCGTAAGCGCGGGCAATCGCGTCTTTGCGGCTGGCGAGCTTATGCGCAATCGGCGCTTCAATCAGGTTTTCCAGTACCGTCAGGTGCGGGAACAAATTGAAGTTCTGAAACACATAGCCCACATTCACCCGCTGGCGCAGAATCTCCTTTTCTTTCAGTTCATACAGTTTGTCGCCTTTGCGCCGATAACCAATGTAATCGCCGTCAATCTGAATAAACCCTTCGTCCACCCGCTCGAGATGATTGATGGTCCGCAATAGCGTCGATTTACCCGAGCCCGATGGGCCGAGGATCACCGTCACCGTTCCCGACGCGATCTCCAGCGATACGTCATCCAGCGCTTTATGCCGACCAAAGTATTTACTCACGCCGGTTATCGAAATATGGCCATTATGAGAGTTGGGCATGTACGGCCTCCTGCGATTGCGGTTGACGAGCGGGCTCATTGATCCGTTGCGTGCGGGCGCTGTTCACCGCCGAACGGCGTTCACTGCGCGCCAGCGCGCGTTCTACCAGATATTGAATGGCTGAGAGGGCGCTGGTAATCACCAGATACCAGGCCGCGCCGACCATCAGCAGCGGAATCACTTCCTGGGTGCGGTTGTAAATCATCTGAATGGTGTAAAACAGCTCCGGCATGGCCAGCACGTAAACCATCGCCGTCCCCTTCGCGAGGCTGATGATTTCGTTAAACCCGGCCGGTAAAATCGTGCGTAGCGCCTGCGGCAGAATGATTCGCAGCGTCCGCCGCCAGGCCGGCAGTCCTAACGCCGCGGCGGCTTCATACTGACCGTGGTCAACGCCTAAAAATCCGCCGCGGATAATTTCGGCGGTATAGGCGCTCTGCACCAGGGTCAGGCCAACCACCGCGGTGGAAAACTGCCCCAGTACGTTAATAGTCTGGTAGCTGGCCCAGGTAATACCGGTAAAGGGGATCCCCAGCGATAAGCTGTCGTAAAGATACGAGAAGTTATACAGAATGATCAGCACGACGATCAGCGGTAGTGAGCGAAATAGCCAGATATAGCCCCATGCCAGGCTGCTGAGCAGCCACGATGACGACAGGCGAGCCAGGGCTAACAGACCGCCAAAAATCACGCTTAAGACGGTACCGAGCAACGTCAGTAGTAACGTTTGCCCTAATCCTTCTAAGATAACCGGATCGAAGAACCAACGGGCGAAGACGCCCCACTCCCAGCGCGGATTAAAAGCGACCGATTGCACAACAACCGCCAGCGCCATCAGCGCTAACAGCGCGCCCACGATGCGCAGCGGGTAGCGCGCCGGGACCACTTTAATGATTTCAGATGAATGCATCACGCCTCCTCAAGCGCTGTGGCTTAATGCGCTAACCGTCAGCGCTTTGTGGAACCGTAACCGGCCATCGTAGGGCGGCTGGCTGTACTCCTCCGGGTCACGGGCGAGATCGAACTGCGCCTCGTAGCCCTGGCTTAAATAGAGCTTTACCGCTTCCGGTTGGCGAAAACCGGTGGTGAGGTAAATATGGCTATAACCTGCCAGCACCGCCCGTCGTTCCAGTTCCTGTACGACTCTGGCGGCCAGGCCCTGTTGACGCAGGCGACGATGCGTCCAGATCCGCTTAATTTCCGCGGTGTGCGTGTCTTTCGGCTTGTAAGCGCCGGTGGCGATTATTTCTCCGCCACGCTCCAGGACAATAAACAGCCCCTGCGGCGGCAGATACCATTCGGTTAACTCCACTTCCGCATCACGGGAAAAATAGTCGCCGTAACGGGCGGCGTACTCGGCAAACAGGCCGCTAATAATCGGTTGTAGCTCCGGCGCGTCCGGAGAGATATCACGGAATGCTTCGCTCATAGCGCCTCCTGTTAATCGCCCAGCCCGGCGGGGTTAATTTCCGATTGAGGAATGCTCTCCACGCCTTCGCCCCAGCGATTAAGCACTGTGGCGTAGTCGCCGCTGGCGATAGCGCCATTCAGCGCCGCCTGTACGGCCTCGACCAGCCCGCTGCCTTTTTTCACCGTCACCGCGATATGCGCCGCTTTTGGCCAACCGCCGTCCACGCTCCCCACCAGCTTGGTTTTACCGGTCAGCGCCGCTTTCCAGGCGCCAATGACGTTAGGGCCGAAGAAGGCGTCGGCGCGGCCCGTTTGCAGAGCCAGAGTCTGCGCGGCGTCATCCTTGGTGTAGACGGGGATAAACGGCTTCAACCCCTTCTTTAAGTTTTCCGCATTCCATGCCAGTAAGATTGCCTCCTGATTGGTGCCGGAGCCGACGATAACCTTCAGTCCGGCAATATCTTCCGCTTTGTCGATCTTGTTCAATGGGCTGGTGCTTTTAACGTAAAAGCCCAGCGAATCTTTACGATAAGTGGCGAAATCGAACTTCTCTTTGCGCTCTTTGGTGACGGTAATATTGCTGATCGCCGCATCATATTTGCCGGAGGCGACGCCAAGCGGCCAGTCTTCCCACGACGTCGGCACCACGTTGACCTCCAGACCCAGGCTATCGGCCACCAGACGCGCGATATCGGCTTCACTGCCGAGCAGCGTTTTATTGTCATCCGCGAATACCGTCAGCGGCGGCGAGTTGAGCGCCGCCACCGCGACGGTGAATTTGCCGGGCACCGCAAGGTGGAGATCTTTCGGCAACAGCGCGATCGCCTGCGGGTTTTTTGCCGTATGAATCGGGGTTTTATTGGCTTCCAGGCTAACACCGGTGCCATTGATTTTGACGTCCTGAGCCCACGACGGGGCGCTAATTGCCAACGCGAAGGCCAGCAATAGTGTTGATTTCTGCATAGCGTAATTCCCTTTTATTATTTTTCGAATTGATTAGCGGGCAGCGTCAGGCCCAAACTTTCCCGCAGGGTGGTGCCCGGATAGTCGTGACGGAACAGCCCGCGCGCCTGCAACAGCGGCACCACTTCCTCAACAAAACGGGGGAAGGTATCCGGGGTTCCGCCCTGAATAATGAAACCGTCGGCGGCGCGCTGCTCGAACCACTGCTGTAATCCGTCGGCGACATCGCTGGCCGTGCCGGCGAAGCGCGGACGCGGACTGGCCGCTTCCAACGCCACCTGGCGCAGAGTTAATCCCCGTTCCCGAGCATTACGTTTAATCTCATCGGTGGTGCTGCGGAAGCTGTTCTGCCCGAGGTCGCCGATATTCGGGAAAGCGTCGTCCAAAGGGTATTGCGCAAAGTCGTGATGCTCAAAATAGCGCCCGAGATAGTTCAGCGCATCCTCAATCGAGACCAGCGCCGCGGTAGTCTGGTACTGACGCTCAACATCCTCAGCGTCGTCGCCAACGATCACGCTGACGCCCTGGAAAATATGCAGTTCATCCGGGTTCCGCTGGTAAGCCGCCAATTGGCTTTTGACGTCGTGATAAAATGTCTGGGCTTCGTCCAGCGACTCTTGATGGGTGAAGATAGCATCAGCATGGCGTGCGGCTAATTTTTTACCATCATCAGATGCCCCGGCCTGAAATATAATCGGCCGACCCTGCGGCGTACGGGCGATATTTAACGGGCCGGCAACCTTAAAGAAATCGCCATGGTGGTCAAGCGTGTGTAGTTTATTTTTATCAAAGAATTGGCCGCTCTCTTTATTACGTACAAAAGCATCCTGTTCCCAGGAGTCCCACAACCCTTTGACGACCTGCAGATACTCATCGGCAATACGATAACGCAGCGCATGATCGGGATGCTGGGCGCGGGAGAAGTTCTTCGCCGAGCCCTCCAGCGGTGAAGTCACCACGTTCCAGCCGGCGCGTCCGTGGCTCAAATGATCGAGGCTGGCGAACTGCCGCGCGGTAGTAAAGGGTTCGCTATACGAGGTGGAGAGCGTGCCCACCAGACCAAGGCGTTCGGTCACCGCCGCCAGGGTCGATAATACGGTGATGGGCTCAAAACGATTTAAAAAATGCGGAATAGATTTTTCGTTAATATATAAACCATCAGCGACAAAAATAAAATCGAACTTGCCCTGTTCGGCTTTTATCGCCGTCTCTTTAACAAATTCAAAATTAATACTGGCATCCGCCAGCGCTGCCGGATGACGCCAGGCGGACATATTTCCTGACGCGCCATGCAAAATAGTGCCCAGGCGCAATTGCCGTTTTTCAGACATCGTAACCCCTTATCAAAATTAAATATGCTGTAGCGCTTGTTCCGCCAGATCCGCAAAGTAGCGCGCGGCGGGGGCAATGACGTTTTCATCCGGATTAAATGCCGGATGGTGCAGGCCGAATTCGCTGGCGCTGCCGATACTGACAAACGCGCCGGGAATATGCTGTAGATAGACGGCAAAGTCTTCGCCGCCCAAATGCAGGTCGGCATGCTGAGTGTGATAGCCAAAACGTTCTGCCGCCGCGCTGGCGAAGGCGGCCCAGCGTTCATCGTTAACCAGCGCCGTCGGCCCGGCATACCAAAAGACGTCAATCTGAGCGCCGAAGGCGCTGGCAAAGCCGGCGGCAATTTCACTAACTCGCGCTTTGACCCGCTGCTGCACTTCGCTGCTATGAGTACGTAACGTGCCTTCCAGCTCAACGCTTTCCGGCAGGACATTCCAGGTATTGCCGCCGTGGATCCTGGTCACGCTGAGCACCACCGAATCCAGCGTGTTCACCTCACGGCTGGCGACGCTCTGTAGCAGCGTCACCAGTTGGCTGGCGAGCAGAATGGCATCTTTCCCTTCATGCGGACGGGCGGCGTGGGCCCCTTTCCCGGTGACCTTCAGAACAAAGCGATCGACGTTGGCATAGAACGGACCGCCGCGAGTGGCAAATTCCCCAACGGCTAGATTCGGTTCGTTATGCATACCGAAAATAGCCGAAACACCAGCTAACGCCCCGGCACGAATCAGCGTTTTCGCGCCGCCAAAGCTCTCTTCCGCTGGCTGGAACAGGATCCGTACCCGCCCCGGCAGTTGCGCCTCGCGCGCTTTTAGCAATAGCGCCGCGCCAAGCATCACGCTGGTATGAATATCGTGGCCGCAGGCGTGCATGACCCCCGGATTTTGCGAGCGAAACGGCAACCCGGTAGTTTCTTCAATCGGTAAGGCGTCGATATCCGCCCTCAGGGCGATGATTTTGTCGCCGCTGCCGACTTCCGTCACCACGCCGGTGGTTAAGTCATAAGGTAGTACCGGCAGGCCGCCGCTTTGCAACCAGTCGCGAATACGCGCGGTGGTTGCCACTTCCTGTAACGAGAGTTCCGGGTTCTGATGCAGTTCGCGCCGCCAGCTAATCAACTGTTGTTCGAAATTCATGGCGTTACCTCCGCGCCACGATGCGCCTGCGCCAGCAACCCCAGCGATTCCAGCCGCGCACGGCCTTCGGCAATAGGGGTATCAATAATAAACTCATCAATTCCCCACTGCGTCTGAAGCGCATCGAGTTGTGCTTTAACCTCGTCTGCGGTACCGAATAAGAGGGAAGACTCACGGCGCTCGATGCGCGTGGGCGGACTCCCCGCCTGACGGGCAAATGCCGCCGCCTGCGCTTCGCTACTCACCGATACTCGTTGGCCGTTTTCCAGCTCCACGCCCCACACTTCCACCTGCTTTGCCAGTTCGGCGGCGCTGGCGGCATCTGGCGCAACGATCGCCTGCACGGCGACGATAACCCCACGGCGGCTTAATTCACGCCACTGTGTTAGCACCTCGCGCAGCAGATTTTTATCGCCATTGAGATGAGCGGCAAAAACGAAATTCCAGTCCAGACTCGCCGCCAGGCGGGCGCTCTCGACGCTGGCGCCCAGCAGAAAACCGTCGGCGCGACGCGGCGGGATTGGCGTAGCGCGCAGGCTCTCCTCTCCCTCGTTTTCGGTCAGCGACAGCCAGTTATCAAGTTGGGTAAGCTGGTCGGCGAAATGCCCTTTTTCATTCTGATGCAACCCCTGCTGCAGCGCGCGGGTGGCGAGCGGCAGACCGCCAGGGGCTTTACCAACGCCCAGATCGACGCGGCCCGGCGCAATACTGGCCAGCAGATTGAAGTTCTCAGCGACTTTGTAAGGACTGTAGTGCTGCAGCATCACCCCGCCTGAACCAACGCGGATCCGCTGAGTTTGTCCAAGGATCCAGGCGATAACCAGTTCCGGCGACGGGCTTGCCAGCTGTTGCGTATTATGATGCTCGGCGACCCAGAAACGATGATAGCCCCAGCGCTCCGCCTGTTGCGCCAGCGTTAACGTTCGCGCCAGCGCCTGAGCGGCGGTTTCCCCAGGGGCGAGAGGACTTTTATCCAGGATACTGATTCGATAAGACATTTAGCA